>NZKX01000064.1 GCA_002694025.1 Fidelibacterota bacterium
AACCAATCGGTTTGCTTGATGTCTCAATATCTCGTAACGCTTATGGAAGACAAATCCATTCATCCAAAAAAAAGATACATGTGTTGATTGACCAAGAAAATAAAATGGAAATAGCTTCAACATTCATTAGAGCACCCATCATTCAACACATTGGAAAAAATATTGATATTATTGCAAAGCAGGATAATCAACCTGTTGCAATTCTTTCAAAAAATCATCTGGGTCTAACATTCCACCCTGAAATTGACAATATTGGCATCTTTCACAAAATGATGTTTGACTCTTCGAGCAAATTTTACTTTAAAAAACTAAAATATGGCCATGCAACACAAAATTCTTTCTAATTTAAAATCCCCTAAAGATATAAGGGGATATAATAATGAGGAGTTGTTAGATCTATGTAAAGAGATTCGTTCATTTACGATAGACACCATTACAGAGATTGGTGGCCATTTAGCTCCTACTTTGGGCGTTGTTGAGTTATCTGTCGCGTTGCATTATGTTTTTAATACCCCCAAAGATAAACTTGTATGGGATGTTGGTCATCAAGGGTATGCTCATAAATTACTCACAGGACGATTTAATGATTTTAAAACTATTAGGAAGTTTAATGGCCTGAGTGGTTTTTTAAAACGTTCTGAAAGTGAATATGATGAAATTGGAGCAGGGCACGCTTCTACCTCTATTTCAGCTGCTCTGGGGATAGCTGAAGCTAGAAGACAAAAGGATGAAAATTTTAGAGTTGCTGCAATAATTGGAGACGGATCAATGACTGGAGGACTCGCTTTTGAAGGAATAAACAATGCAGGTCATCTTGGTAAACAATTTTTGGTTATCTTGAACGACAACGAAATGTCCATAAGCCCAAATGTAGGTGCAATTTCAAGATATTTCACGCGCTTAATTTCAAATCCTCTTTACAATAGAGTTCGAAATGAATTTTGGGATATTACTGGGAAACTTCCAGTTGCTAGAAGTAAAACAAGAGCATTAATAAAAAAAGTAGAAGAAAGTCTAAAAAGTTTAATTGTACCAGGAATTTTATTTGACGAGCTAGGTTTTAGATATTTCGGTCCCATAGATGGGCATGATCTTTCTGAACTAGTTAACACTCTAAATAATATTAAGGATATACAAAATCCTGTGCTTCTTCATATTTTGACTAAAAAAGGGAAGGGAATGGTCTCCTTAGATATGAAGAATCGAGAATATCATGATGATGCTATTAGATTTCATGCTGTAAAAGCAGGTAGTAACCAAAATGCTCAACCTAAAGTCAAAAAATCAAAAACCATCCAAAAATCCTCTATTCCAATTTTCCAAGATGTTTTTGGTAAACTAGTTTGTGAAATTGCGCAAACCAGGAAAGACACCGTATGTATTACTGCTGCAATGAGAGAAGGTACTGGACTAGTAGAATATTCAAAAATGTTCCCAGGTAGATACTACGACGTTGGTATTGCCGAAGGGCATGCAGTAACATTCGCTTCAGGGTTAGCCTCACAAGGAATTCGTCCCATTGTAGCTATTTACTCCACATTTTTGCAAAGAGCATATGATCATATTATTCATGATTGTGCCATCCAACATTTACCAGTTATTTTTTGTCTTGATAGGTCTGGTATTGCTGGAGAAGACGGACCGACGCATCACGGAGCACTAGATCTTTCTTATCTTAGATGCATCCAAGATTTAATATTGACTGCACCAAAAAATGGAAATGAGTTTAGAAATCTGCTGCACACAGCCCTAAACATTATGGATAAGCCATTTGCAATTAGATATCCAAAATCCAGCTCTATTGAATTCGACTATTCTGGACAAATGGAGTTGCTTCCAATTGGCTCATGGGAAATATGTAAAGAAGGCAAAGATGGTGCAATTTTAGCTGTCGGACCAATGGTTTACAATGCTTTGGATGTTGCAAAAAAAATGAATTCATTTGGAATAAATCTTGAAGTTGTAAACTGTCGCTTTATTAAACCAATGGACATCTCATATTTATCTAGTGCAGTTTCCAAATTTTCAAACATAATAACTTTAGAGGAAAGTAATATAAGCGGTGGGTTTGGCGATGGAGTATCTAGTTGGTTGTTGGAAAATAATTTCAAAGGAAAGTTAAAAAGAATAGGCCTACCGGACTCTTTTGTACAGCATGGCTCAAGAATAGAAATTTTAAAAAGTATTGGTCTTGATAGTGATAGTCTTTTTCATACTGTTCAATCTGCATTTGATATCAAAAGATAATTATAGATAATTAATATTAATATTTTGCTTATAATTGCTTTTTTAAATATATTGAGTAAAAGCATTTAGTGCTGCTATAATATGAGTATCCAATTAGAACTATTTCAAAAGCAATACAAGAAATGGGAAAATGAAGTAAAATCCGTTAAGGAAAGAGACTTTGATTTTGAAACTTTGTCAGGCGAGAGTCAAAAAACTTGCTATTTCCCATCTAATCCATCTCATGATTACCTTTCGAAAATTGGTTTTCCCGGTCAATATCCTTTTACTCGAGGTGTGCATTCAAACCTCTACAGAGGAAAACTTTGGACTATGAGGCAATTTGCAGGTTTTGGAACACCTGAAGAAACGAATAAGCGATTTAAACAGCTATTAAAAAAAGGACAAACGGGATTATCTGTCGCATACGATATGCCAACATTGATGGGTTTTGATCCAGATCACTATTTATCAAAAGGAGAGGTAGGTAAATGTGGAGTAAGTGTATTTTCATTACCCGAAATGGAAAAACTTTTTGAAGGAATAAATTTAAAGGATATCACTGTTTCTCAGACAATAAATGGCCCTGCAATTGTATTGTTAGCTTTTTATATTGCTACTAGCGAAAAACAAGGTTTAGTTCCCTCCCAATTAAAGGGAACACTCCAAAATGATATATTAAAGGAATTTACAGCACAGAAAGAGTGGATTTTTCCTCCTGACCCTTCAATGAGATTGATTACAGATATGTTATCATACTGCACCAAATCAATGCCGTATTATAATACTATATCCATTAGTGGATATCATATAAGAGAGGCAGGTTCTACTGCCGTCCAAGAATTAGCATTTACTTTGGCAGATGGTTTTACATATCTAGATTATGGTATCAAAGCAGGTATTGATATTGATGAATTTGCGCCTAGGCTGTCTTTCTTTTTTAATTCTCATCTTGATTTCTTTGAGGAAATTGCTAAATTCAGAGCTGCAAGGCGTATTTGGGCTAAAAAATTAAAAATTAAATACAAAGCTAAAAATGAAAAGTCATGGAAACTTCGTTTTCATACCCAAACTGCAGGATGCAGCTTAACAGCTCAACAACCTGAAAATAATATTGCTAGAACTGGTTTTCAGGCCCTTGCTGCCGTTTTGGGTGGGACTCAAAGTTTACATACAAATGCGATGGATGAAACACTTGCACTGCCCACTGAAAAGTCAGCCGAAATTGCATTAAGGACACAGCAATTAATTGCATATGAAACAGGAGTTGCTAATGTCGTAGATCCATTAGGTGGCTCTTGGTATTTAGAGCATTTAACAGATAAAATTGAAAATGATGTAGAAAACTATTTCAAAGAAATTGAAAGTTTAGGCGGTGTAATTCCAGCAATTGAAGATGGGTTTTTTCAGAGAGAAATTTCCAGGTCAGCTTCAGAATATCAATCTAAAGTTGATAATCAAGAAAGAATTGTTGTCGGCGTTAATAAGTTCAAAGAAAATAATGAGGAAATTGATATACCTCTTCTTAATATAAATGAAGATGTAGGAAGTAATCAAATCGCACAATTACAAATTCTTAAAAAGAATAGAAGCCAATCAAACGTAAATTTAATCCTAGAAGAGATTACAAAGGTTTGTAAAACTGGTGAAAATCTTATGCCATTTATTATTTCAGCTGCTAAAGAACATGCAACTGTTGGTGAAATAGTCGAAGCAATGAGAAATGAGTTTGGAGAGTGGCAAGAAACTGTTGGTTTCTAAAAGAAGATTATAAAATTGCAACGTAAAATAGTACATATAGTAGAAACAGGCACTATTGGAGAACCATTAATTGGGCTACTTTGTGATTATCAAAAACAATTGGGCATTGATGAAGTGACTTTTTCAAAAACTTCTCCATTGAAAGATGATCGTTCTAAAGTTTTGGATTTAGTTGAAAGAGGGGCTAGACTATGCGTTCAAGATGGTTTAGAAAAAAATTTTAAAAAACTCGGTATGGATCCAGATTTAGATTCAAATGAAGCAATTAAGAGGGCTATGGTTGTTATTGACTGTACACCGAAAGGAGTAGGTATTGAGAATAAAAATTTTATTTACAATAAATTTGCGAATAATGTAAAAGGATTTTTAGCACAAGGCAGTGAAAATGGTTTTGGTAAAAAATATGCTAGGGGTATAAATGATAATGCTCTCTCACCTAAAGATAAATTCATTCAAATAGTATCTTGTAATACACATAATATTTCGTGTATAACTAATACGATAGGTATCTCTCCTGATCCCGAAAACTTCATTGAAGGAAAATATGTATGTATTAGGCGTGCTAATGATATTAGTCAGCTGACTAATTATATTCCATCTCCTCAGGTTAAATATCATATTGATGATAGTTATGGATCGCATCACGCAGCTGATGCGGCAGAACTTTTCTCAACTTTAGGTCATGATTTAGACTTGTTTTCTTCAGAAATGAAAGTTAACAGTCAGTACATGCATGTTTTGTGGTTTAATGTAAAAGTGAAAGAGCCCACTACATTAAATGAAGTGAAAGAAAAATTTTTTAACAATAAGTTTATTTCTATGACTAATAAGGATTTAACTAGTAGTGTTTTTTCATTTGGAAGAGACCATGGGCATTATGGAAGGATAATGAATCAAAGTGTAATTGTTGAACAAACACTTAATGTAAGAAATGATCATGAAATAACAGGATTTTGTTTTACCCCCCAAGATGGTAACTCTATTTTAAGTTCGATATCTGCAGCTGAATGGTTTCTTTATCCTCATTCTTACCAAGATAAAATTCAATGTTTATCAAAACTATTTTTTAACAATATCTAGAATTGATTTTTTTAGAAAATAGATTTTATTTTAATTAATTATTAGATTGTTCATCAAAAATATTAAAAAAGATCCATTTACCTTATTATTTACAAAAGAACTTTATTCTTTAAAATATCTAAAAAAAAATGATAAGATAATAATTGCAGTTTCTGGAGGTTTGGATTCAATAGCACTTCTGTTTCTTTTACATCATTTAAATAGATATAAACTAATAGTTGCCCACATTGATCATTCAATCCGTGAGGACAGTGTAAAAGACAGGATATTCGTAGAAGGCATTTGTGCAGAACTTAATATTCAATTTTTCTCTAAAAAACTAGAGATCAACTCTAGACCTAAAATACAGAGCATTGAAGAATGGGCGAGACAACAAAGATATGAATATTTTAAAAATCTGTGTCATGAAACAAAAAGTAGATGGGTGATGACGGGGCATCACTGCAATGATCATACAGAAACTATTCTAATGAATTTATCAAGGAAAACTGGTGTCATTGGGTTAGCAGGAATACCTAAAAAAAATGGTAAAATTATTAGACCTCTTCTTTCTTTTACCAAAAAAGAGGTATGTGATTTTGTAACAAGAGTAGGACTTCCTTTTATCGAAGACTCAACAAATTTCGATATATCTATTCCAAGAAATTTCATCCGTAGAAAAGTTGTAAAACCCTGGGAATTAAAAGTACCTCATCTTATTAAAGCAATTTATAAATCTTCTCAATACTTTGAAGAATGGAAATTATCATTAGATCAGTTGTTAAGAAACTTCATAATTAATCACTTAAAAATATCAGATAAAAAAATAGAAATTCCTTTGAGTTTAATTAGCAGCTTGCCAAATCTTGGCAAGTCAAGACTATTTCAATTATTATTTGAAAAAGATAAAACCTTATGGTCAAAACATGATCTTGAAATGCTAGAACATTTTATAAATAAAGGCTCTACAGGAAAGACTTTTAATTTAATAAACTCATGGTTATTATTATATAATCGAGGAAAAATTATAGCATTTAGAAATAGGAGCATTAATTTGAAAAGACGTGTTAGCATTGAACCTAACAAATCAATTTATTTTAATAATAGCGAATATAAAATTATCACTAACAAAATTTTTCATAATAATACATGTTCTAAAAATGAAGAATTAGTTGATTGGTCCAAGTTAAAGAATAAAAAGCTAAAAATTCGTATTTGGGACAGCGGAGATATTTTTCAACCATTAGGAATGAAAAATAAAAAAAAGATAAGTGATTTCCTTGTAAATGAAAAAATCAATATTGTAGCAAAAAAAAGCCAGAGTGTTTTAACTGTAGATGGAGAAGTTGCCTGGGTTTGCGGGCTAAGAATTTCTGAATGGGTCAAAATTACAGAAAACACCAAAGAAAAAGCTTTGCTTAAATATAATCCTTTATAAAAGATCATGAACTTTTCAAAAAAACTTAAATTAAAATTTTCAGCTGATCATATAAATAATAGAGTTAAGAAAATAGGCCGTCAGCTTTCTATTCACTACAAAAATAAGAATCCTATTTTTGTTGGAATTTTGAATGGAAGTTTTATTTTTATGTCTGATTTAATTAGAGAAATATCAGTAGAATGTGAAATATGCTTTATTCAATTAAAAAGTTACGATGGGAAACGTTCTACTGGGACCGTTGAAGTTTTGAAGGACCTTGATATTAATTTAAATAATAGGCATATTGTTATTGTTGAAGATATTATTGATTCGGGTACTACTTTAAAATTTCTTTTAAATACATTTGAACAAAAATCGGTAAAATCATTAAGTATTGTGTCCCTATTAGTTAAAAAAACAAATAAACCTTTTAATTTTAAAATTGATCATATTGGTTTTGAAATTTCTCAGGAATTTGTTGTAGGATATGGGTTAGATTTTAACAATAAATTTAGGCATTTAGATAGCATTTATATTTTAGAATAAGTTTTTAATTAATATTGCGCTAAAATTATTTTATTAATTGGGACTTAAAAGCGTTTATGTTTTTATCTTGTGTTTTTTTCTGCCAAAATAAACTATTTAAACATTTGGTATGATAGTTGTATGAATTTTTTTGGTAAAATAATTAGTTCTTGGAGTTATTTATGGACAAAAAATTTAAAACTAATAAAGTAAGCAAAAATCAAAATAATAATAGTTCTAAGTCAAATAATGGTTTCGAGCCCGACAATTTTGATTGGAAAAGGGCAGGGAAAACTAGTTTTATTTGGATTGCTATTATATTTGGTGCAGTATATGTGTCTGGATTACTAACCGATGTAGGGAAAAAGGAATTAGAGATTGAATACACAGAATATAAACAATATTTAGAAAATGGAGATATTGCTAAAGGTGTTATAATGGGAGATGTCTTCCATGGCGAATTTAAAGAATCTAAATCTATTGATGCTCCATATGGAAATAAAATTGATAATGTATTACATTTCAAACTAACCTTGCCTTTTATAGACCGAGATATCATAGAGGATTGGGATCAAGCAGGAATACAATATACATTCAAAGATAAAACAATTGATTGGACTGGTTACCTACTCAATATGTTACCATGGATTTTGCTAATTGGTTTTTGGTTTTTCATGATTAGGCGTATGCAGGGTGGTGCTGGTGGTGTTGGTAGTATTTTCAAATTTGGAAAAAGCAGGGCGGCTTTGTGGACTTCAGATCAACCCAGAGTAACTTTTAAGGATGTGGCTGGTTGCGAAGAAGCTAAAGAAGAATTAAAAGAAGTAATTGACTTTCTAAAAAACCCAAAAAGGTTCCAAAAACTAGGTGCAACAGTGCCTAAAGGTGCTCTGCTAGTAGGTCCTCCCGGAACTGGAAAAACATTACTTGCCCGAGCAGTTGCTGGAGAAGCTGCTGTACCTTTTTACAGTTTAAGTGGCGCAGATTTTGTTGAAATGTTTGTCGGAGTTGGAGCCTCAAGAGTGAGAGATCTTTTTGAGCAAGCAAAAAAAAGCTCTCCATGTATTATTTTTATTGATGAAATGGATGCTGTAGGTCGTCAAAGAGGTGCCGGTATTGGAGGTGGTCATGATGAAAGGGAACAGACACTAAATGCCTTATTAGTAGAAATGGATGGTTTTGACAACTCTCAAAATGTTATTGTTGTGGCTGCTACTAATAGACCAGACGTTTTAGATCCTGCTTTGTTAAGGCCCGGTAGGTTTGATAGGCAGATAGTCGTAGATGTTCCAGATATCAAAGGCAGATTAGGTATACTAAAAGTACATACTAAAAAGGTTGTTGTAAATAGAATGAAAGTCAATCTTGAAGATATTGCTAAAGGAACACCCGGTATGGTTGGAGCAGATATTGCTAATATCGTAAATGAAGCAGCATTATTGGCTGCCAGGAAAAGAAAAAGATCAATAGACATGACTGATTTTGAAGAGGCAAAAGACAAAGTCATGATGGGTATTCAGAGAAAAAGTATGATTCTTTCAAAGGAAGAAAAAGAAGTCACCGCCTACCATGAAGCAGGACATGCATTAGTAGCTATTAAAACTAAAGGAGCAGACCCTGTTCATAAAATTACAATTATTCCACGAGGCCGAGCTTTGGGTGTAACTATGCAATTACCAATGGATGAAAAACATGGATACACTAAGAACTTTGTTGAAGGTCGTCTTGCAATATTAATGGGTGGTAGAAGTGCAGAAATTCTTATTTTTGATGAAATGACAACAGGAGCAGGGAATGACATTGAGCAGGCCACTCAAATTGCCAGAAAAATGGTTACAGAGTGGGGTATGAGCGATCTGTTAGGTCCAATGACATTTGGGAAAAAAAATGAAGAGGTTTTTTTAGGGCGCGAAATTCAATCCAATAGGGATTACAGTGAAGTAACAGCCAGAATGATTGATGAAGAAATTTCGAGAATCGTACGTGATTCACAGCGCTTAGCAGATGAAA
>NZKX01000065.1 GCA_002694025.1 Fidelibacterota bacterium
ATCGGTTGCAAATGACATGATACTATTTTTTAATTTATTTACTCCCTGTCCGGATAAATTATTAATCCTATTACATGAAAATATTTCAAAATTATATCTCAATAGATATTCATTAATTTCCAATTCAATTAAATCTATCCATTCATTATCATTAACAATATCAATTTTAGTAATTGCTACCCATACGCCTTTTATCCCTAGAATATTTAGTATATTTAAATGCTCAATGGTTTGTGGCATTATACCATCATCTGCCGCAACTACAATTAATCCGTAGTGAATATTTGCGGCCCCTGCAGTCATGTTTTTGATAAATTTTTCATGACCTGGAACGTCAATGATTGTAATGGTATTATTGAGATATGCAAATCCCAAGTCAATTGTCATACCTCTCTTTTTTTCTTCATTAAGAGAATCTGTTTCTGTGCCAGTTAATGATTTTACTAGAGAGGTTTTACCATGATCTATATGGCCCGCAGTGCCGATAACAATTTGAGCCATATTAAACTGCGTTAATGGCTTGAGAAAGTTTCACCAATTGGTTTGGAAGAACCGCTTTAAGGTCTATATAAAATTTATTCTCTTTGATAAACCCAACAACAGGTATTTGCCCTTTCCTAAATTCTTTAGCTAAGATAGAACATTTTATAAATTTAGGATTAAAAGCTAAAGCAATACTGCTAATCTTCTTTTCAGGCAAAGATCCACTTCCTGCTTCAACTTTTGAGGAGACAAGCTCTACTCCTAAATTCTCCACTACACCTTTATTGAGTAGTTTAATTACTTTTTTTCCCCTTGTTTTTAAGATTTTCTTTGATGAGTTAAGCATACTTAAACTAAGATTATCATTTTTAAATGATTTAGTCCTATAGGTCCGTAGTGTCTCTTCAAGAAGGCCAATAGTTAATTTATCAGGACGAAGAGTTCGATAAAGAGTATTTCTTTGAAACATATTAATTAATTTTTGTTTGCCAACAATTATACCAGACTGGGGGCCTCCAATTAATTTATCACCTGAAAAAGTGATAATATCTGGTTTGGTTTTCATTAGTTGGTAGATAGGTACATCCAAAGAAGTTAGGTTTGGAAGACTATGCAATAATGAACCACTTCCCCAATCTGACATTACTGGAATTCTATTTTCATTACCAAGGCTAACGAGCTCACTCAATGAGACTGACTTAGTAAAACCTTTAACAATATAGTTACTAGTGTGGACATTTAATAAAAGCTTTGTATCTTTATTAATAGCTTTTTTGTAATCCTCAATATGGGTTCTATTTGTAGTTCCAACCTCTTTTAATACCGCGCCACTTGCTTCAATGATATCAGGGATCCGAAATGATCCACCAATCTCTACTAACTGTCCCCTAGACACTATAACTTCACCACCATTAGCTAATCCATTAATTGCAAGAAGTACAGCAGCCGCATTGTTATTAACTACAATTGATGATTCACTTCCACAGATAGCTGATAGAAATTCACGAATATGCTCCTGTCTATCTCCCCTTCTACCATTTTCAAGGTTAAATTCAAGGTTTACATATCCTTCCATCTTTTTTGCAATTTTTTTTAAGCTTTCTGATTTAAAAGGTGCCCTTCCAAATCCCGTATGAAGTACTATGCCTGTTCCATTGATAATATTTACTATCTTGGAAGAGGATTTGATTAAAACTTTATCTTTAATTTCAATTAATAATTCATCCTGAGATTTATTAAGGCGACCTCTCTTTACATCTGTGCGAATGAATTCTATTTCTTTATGGATTATTTTTTTGAGGTACTCTTCATGGATTTGGGTCTCATTTTTTAATTCAAGTAATATTTTATTTACAGAAGGAATATCTTGAGGAACTGTTTTCTCCATTATTAGACTTAACTTGATTATGAATGATTTTCTATCTTATTAATTGTGTAAACTTTTTTTCAGTTGGTGCTGAAAGATAGTATAGTTACAAATTAATCGTGAAAAACCCTATTGAGTTTTCATAGAAAAGGGTTTGTTAAAGAAAATCTATCTTCTTTCTTCAATTCTTGCTGCTTTGGCACCTTTAACATTTTTTAAATAGTTAAGCTTTGAACGGCGAACTTTTCCGCGTCGTTTTACATTTATCGACTCGATCATTGGGGATTGTATAGGGAAAATCCTCTCAACACCAACACCATTTGTTACTTTACGAACAGTAAAGGTTCCATTCAAACCATCTTTTCTGTGTCTTGCTATTACGACACCTTCAAATCTTTGGATACGTTCTTTATTCCCTTCTCTTACTTTAACATCAACTGCAACAGTATCACCAGAACTAAAATCTGGGATTTTAGATTTAATATATTTTGAAGTTGCCTCATGAGTTTTATCCATTTTTAATCTCCGATTCTTTAATTTTTATAAATTTTTCCCATAGATCTGGTCTATTGTTTATAGTACGATTTTTTCTATAACCCAGTCTCCACTGATCAATTTTTTTATGATTACCATTTAATAATACTTCTGGGACAGTTCGGCCCCTATACTTTCTAGGATTTGTATAGTGTGGGTGATCTATTAAATTATAAGGAAAGGTGTCCCTAAGAGCTGATTCCTGATTATTTAAAGCACCTGGAATTAATCTTGAAATACTTTCCATTATAACTATTACAGGAATCTCGCCACAAGTAAGTGTAAAATCTCCAATAGAAAATTGATCTGTTATATATTCATCAATAACTCTTTCATCTACGCCTTTGTAATGGCCACAAATTAATATAATATTTCTCACCTTACTTAATTTCTTAGCTGATCTTTGATCCCATTTCTTCATTCCTGGTGAAGGTAAAATAACTTTGATATTTTCTTTGATTTCTATCCAATTAATAGCAGTATCGATTGCTCTAAAAAGAGGTTCAGGCTTTAAAATCATGCCTCCTCCTCCTCCAAACGGGGTATCATCAATTTGCTTATGACTTCCAACTCCGTAATCTCTTAAGTTAAAAGTCTTAATTTCGATAACTTTCCTTTCGATAATTTTTTTAAGTATGCTATTATCAACGAAAGTATTAATAATCTCAGGAACTGGAGTTACAATTGCAAATTGATTCAATTTAATAATCCATCCATAGCTTTAATAATAATTCTACGTTCACCAAGATCGACTTTTTTGATAATTTCAGATATAATTGGGATAATGAATTCTCTTGATTTATTTTTAATTATGTACGCGTCATTCATTGGAAGCCATAAGACATCAATAACACTACCAATGTAGCTATTTGACTCATCATAAACATCAAAATTTAATATATTTTTACTAATCCAATTAATCTTCGCATCTATCGAAGCCTGAACAAAAATTGTCTTACCAACAATTGTTTTTGCAGAATTCGATGAATCAAAACCAAAAAATTTAAATTTTCGCTTTTTTCCTATACCATTTATCATTTCAATAATTATCTTATCAGCCTTATTTAAAGAGTAGCCAATCAATAAGCTATTATCGCTAATGTACTCATCAAAAAATCTAGATAATGGTTTTAAACGAACATCTCCTTTGAGGCCAGAAGTTTTTGTGACCTTTGCAATAGGATGATATGTTTTATCTGACTTAATCAATAACGTCTAGTCTCGCCCTTTTACCGCCTTGTTTGGCATTTATAGCAAAAACTAAAGTCCGTAAAGCTGATATGTTTCTGCCACTTTTACCAATTACCTTTCCGTAATCTCCTTCACCAACGGTTAATTCATAGATCAGTCTTTGTTCAGTTTCAACAATATCTACTTTGACCTCATCTGGTTTATCTACCAAAAGTTTGATTGCTTGTTCGATAAATTCTAACATAGCGTCCTCCATTTTCTAATTAAAATTAATATGATATTTTTATTCTTCCTCTTCAGAGGGAACATCGGTTTTTTCTTTTTTATCTTTGTTATCCTCTCCATCCAATTTTTGTTTTTTTACAGAACGTGACTGAATAACCTCATCTCGATTTAATTTCCATTTCTGCATTTCTTTCTCTACTTGGTTCTCGGATAATCCTTGCTTAATTAAGTGCCACCTATGAGCTAGTCCTGCTCTCCTTAAAAGCTTGTGGGCAGCCTCAGTCGTTTGCGCACCATCTTTAAGCCAGTGTAATATCCTTTCTTCTTTCAATGAAAAGGAATGGTCTAAGTCAATTGGATTGTACCAACCAAGCTCTTCAATCGCAGCTCCATCTCTCCTGCTTCTTGAATCCATTACAACCATCCTATAGAATGGTCTGTTCCTTCTTCCAATTCGTTTTAACCTTATTTTTGTAGCCAATATATTTCTCCTTAAGTTTGTTAATCTTAGATTGAAGCGAAATTAAACTTATTAAATTTATTCATTTTCTTCATCATCTTTTTCATTTGGGTAAACTGTTTCAAAAGGGCATTTACTTCTTGTACAGGTCGACCGCTTCCTTTTGCGATTCTTAATCTACGGCTACCATTAATAATATTTGGGTTTTTTCTTTCATTTTTATTCATAGAATTTATTATAGCCTCCGTCCAAATGATTTGCCTGTCATCCATTCTAAGATTCTTTAGAGCCTTTGAGCTTCTTCCTGGAAACATATTAAGGATACTACTAATTGAACCAATTTTCTTTATTTGTTGAATTTGATTCTTAAAATCTTCTAAATCAAATTTATTATCCCGCATTTTTTTTTCTAACTCAGTAACATTTTTTTCATCAACAACACTTTTAGCCTTCTCAACCAAGGATATTACGTCTCCAAATCCTAAAATCCTATCAGCCATCCTTTTGGGATCAAAAACTTCAATTCCATCGATTTTTTCAGATGTTCCAATAAACTTAATTGGAACCCCTGTTATACTACAAATTGATAATGCTGCCCCGCCTCGAGAATCCCCATCCATTTTGGTCAACAAATTTCCAGTTAAGGGTATTACATTATTAAAAACTTTTACCGAATTAATAGCATCCTGTCCAGACATACCATCAGCCACATAAAATATTTCGTCAGGATTTACTGATTCTTTTAGACGACGTATTTCTAGCATCATATCATTATCCAGATGGAGGCGACCTGCAGTATCAATTATAATAGCATCAATGTTTTTCTCCTTAGCATACACTACAGCATTTTTTGATATATCTACTGGATTTTTATCAGTCTCAAAGAAAACTTCTACATTAATTTGACTACCAATTGTTTTTAGTTGATCAACAGCTGCTGGTCTATAAATATCAGCA
>NZKX01000066.1 GCA_002694025.1 Fidelibacterota bacterium
ATATCGCCTTAGGTCAATTATGAATGTTATATCTAAAATCTTTCCAGTTAGAAGTTGCACATATTTTATAGATGACTCAGTAATTAGAGCAAAAAAAATATCCTTATGCCTAGATTATCACATTAATAAGTGCCAAGGGCCATGCGAGGGTTTGGTATCTAAAACTCATTATTTGCAGATGATTAAAAGGGTTGAAAAATTCATAAGGGGCAGAACAAAAGGTACTATCGCACATATTAATAAATTAATGTTGAAAGCATCCAATGCGCAAAAATATGAAATTGCTGCAATGTATCGCGATCAATTAACAGATATAAAATTATTTCACGAAAAGCAAACAGTCACGGGATCTAATTTTGATGATAGAGATGTAATAGCTTTAGCAAATAACCATAGTATAGGCATAGCTGTCATTTTAAGAATTAGAAATGGTAGAATAATAAGTAGGGAAAAATTATCACTGATTAATTTAGATGTTTCTCCAAAAAAAAATATGGCCACTATAGTAACAAGATTTTACTTGGATAGTGATTTTATCCCTAATGAAGTTTCATTACAGCATAAGCCATTAAACGAAAATGAACTTATTTCATGGTTAAGAACAAAATCAAAACATAAAATACGATTTAATTACCCCCAAAAGGGCGAAAAAGCCAAAGAAATTAGGATAACCTTTCAAAATGCAAAACTTCTCTTAGGAGAATGGGTATTAAAGCGACAACAAAAAATTGATTTAGTTCCCAAAACCATTAAGCAGTTGCAAAAGGACTTAAATTTAAAAAATCCTCCCCGAGTAATTGAGGCGTTCGATGTCTCCCACTTAGGAGGGAAAGATATAGTAGGTTCTATGGTTTGTTTTATAAACACAAAACCAAAAAAGTCTGAATACAGAAGATTTAAGATTAAAACAGTATCACAAAATGATGATTTTGCATCAATGGAGGAAATCGTCCATAGAAGATACAGCAGAGTTAAAAAAGAGTCTAAGGTTTTACCTGACCTAATTCTAATTGATGGAGGAAAAGGTCAATTAGGAATTGCATTTTCAGTGCTTAAAAGGTTAGAGTTAGAACATATTCCTATTATTGGACTAGCTAAGCGATTAGAAGAAGTTTATTTACCTGGTTTTAAGGATCCACAATCAATAGACAAACAAAGTCCTGGTCTAATTCTGCTTAGAAAAATTAGAGATGAAGCTCATCGATTTGCAATTACATATCAAAAGCAAAAAAGGAATTCAAATTTGTTCAAATCACCCTTTGAATCTATTCATGGTTTAGGAAAAAAAAGGTTGGGGATATTGTTGAATTCATTTGAGAACATAAAAACTATTTCTCAGCTTACTCCAGAGGTTTTGAATGGGGAGACTAAAATTCCTATAAAGATCGCTAAAGAAATTATTTCTTTAGCAAAAAAATTATAGCTAACCTTTTTAATTAATATCAATTATACAAAATCCCAGTTTTTGAAAATATCATTATTGAAAGTCTGCCATTGAAACTAGAAGGGCAAATTATATAAATTAGACAATATGGCAGAATTTCATTTAGATTCAATTTATGCACCAAAAGGTGACCAACCTAAGGCAATTGATAAACTTGTAAGAGGAATCTTAGACATGGAAAACTATCAAACTCTCTTGGGTGTAACAGGTTCAGGAAAAACTTTTACAATTGCGAACGTAATTAATAAAGTGCAAAAACCAACATTAATTATGTCTCATAATAAAACTCTTGCTGCTCAGCTTTATGGAGAATTTAAACAGCTATTCCCTAAAAATGCTGTTGAGTACTTTATATCTTATTATGATTATTACCAACCTGAAGCCTATTTGCCTGTTACTGATACTTTTATTGAAAAAGAAAGCTCAGTAAATGAAGAAATTGATAAATTAAGACTTAAGGCAACTAGCTCATTAATGACAAGAAAAGATGTCATTGTAATTTCATCAGTTTCGTGTATCTATGGTATTGGATCCCCAGAAGAATATAAAAAGGGTATGGTTGAAATTTTTAAAAATGAATTTTTAGATATTAGAAATTTTTTGCGAAAACTTATTGATATTCATTACACTAGAAATGACAAAGTACTTGAAAGAGGTAACGTAAGATATCGAGGAGATCTAATCGAAATTTTTCCCGCATATGAGGACAGTTGTATAAGAATTGATTTATTTGGAAACCAAGTTGAAGAAATTGTGATATTTAACAACCTAACGGGTGAAATAAGAGAGAGATTAAATAGTGTAGCAATCTTTCCGGCAAAACATTTTGTCACTGATAGGGAAACTACTTTACGAGTAGTGGATGAAATTCGTTTAGAGCTGGAAGAAAGAGTTTCGTTTTTAAAAAAAAACCATAAATTACTTGAAGCTCAAAGAATTGAACAGAGAACTAATTTTGATATAGAAATGATGATGGAGTTGGGATACTGTTCGGGGATAGAAAATTATTCAAGATACTTCGCAGGTAGATCCCCTGGCGAAAAGCCTTTTACTCTTATTGATTTTTTTCCAACTGACTTCCTAACTATTTTAGACGAATCACATGTTACATTACCCCAAATACAGGGAATGTACAATGGGGATAGGTCTAGAAAAGAAACTTTGGTTGAGCATGGATTCAGACTTCCGAGCGCTCTTGATAATAGACCACTAAAAATTAATGAGTTTTATGAAAGTCAAAATCAAGTTATTTTTACTTCAGCGACTCCTTCAAAAAGAGAGTTGGAATTATGTGGTGGAGTAATCATTGAGCAAATTATTAGACCTACAGGTCTTTTGGACCCAAAAGTGTATGTTAGAAAAACTCACGGACAGATTGAGGATTTAGTTTCAGAAATAAGATCAACTACAAAGGCAAATGAAAGAGTCCTAATAACTACTTTAACAAAAAAAATGTCTGAAGATTTAACTGATTACCTTTCAAACTTAAATATAAACGTTCGATATTTACACTCTGAAATAAATTCTTTAGAGAGAGTTCAGATAATTAGAGACCTTCGAATTGGTAAGTTCGATGTATTGGTAGGCATAAACCTTTTGAGAGAGGGCTTAGATATACCTGAAGTCAGTCTTGTTGCTGTTTTAGATGCGGACAAAGAGGGTTTCTTAAGATCAAAAAGTAGTTTATTACAGGTTGCTGGAAGAGCTGCTCGGAATGATAAGGGAAAGGTGATTTTGTATGGTGATAGGATGACCGAAGCCATGGCTTATTTAATGGAAACAACCAAAGAAAGAAGAAAACTACAAAATGATCACAACATTAAAAATAATATCGAGCCAAAAACAATTTTAAAATCGGTCGATGAAATAATGTTTTCTACAGCAGTCGCAGACTCTAAAAAGGAAATTTACAAAAATGAAGAATTACCAACAGACAAGGTAGGATTGTCATTGGAAGATAAGATCGAAATTGTAAATTCACTAAAGCAGGCTATGGCTATTTCAGCCGAGGAATTGAATTTTGAAAAAGCTGCTAAAATAAGAGATGAGATCACAGAAATTGAAGCAACTTTATAATTATAAATTATTAATTTTTTTTTAGTTTGATAAACATTTCATTCAAAAAATGATAAATATAGAAAAACTTCAAAAACAATCAGGAATTATCGGTAGTTCAGATGGAATAGTACAAGTTTTAGAAATGATTGGGCAAGTAGCACCAGTAGATATATCAGTATTAATACTAGGAGAATCTGGATCAGGGAAAGAAATAATGGCTAAGGCCATTCACAAAGCAAGTAAAAGAAGTAATCAGGCTCTGATCACTGTCAATTGTGGAGCGATACCTGAAGGAATTATTGAATCAGAGTTATTTGGTCACAAAAAAGGAGCCTTCACAGGTGCAGGTGAAGATAGAAAAGGATATTTTGAAGAAGCCAATAAAGGTACAATTTTTTTAGATGAGATAGGTGAAACTCCTATTGAAACTCAGGTTAAACTTCTGAGAGTTTTAGAAAATGGAGAATTTATGCGAGTTGGTGAAGCGAAAACGAGAAAAACTGATGTAAGACTGATTGCTGCAACCAATAAAGATTTAAGTAAAATGGTAGGAAGTGGTGAATTCAGGCAAGACCTTTTTTTTAGGCTTAAAACAGTTACCATTTTAGTTCCTCCATTAAGAAAACGTCCAGAAGATATAAATGCATTTCTTGAAAGATTCTCTCTGGAGTTTACTCGGTCTAATGATATAAGGTATAGAGGTTTTACTCCTGATGCAATTCGTGTTCTTAAAAGATATAGTTGGCCTGGAAATGTCAGAGAGTTAAAACATTTTATTGAAAAAATTATAGTATTAAGTAAAGGTGAAAGAATAAATGCTGATGTTGTAGAAAAGGAACTAGAAGATTCCCCATCAATAAGTAACAATAATACCGCTTTGCCAGTTATTATAGATAAAGCTACCAATCAAGCCGAAATTGATCTCATTTTAAGGCAATTATTTATGCTTAAACAAGATACTGAATTAATTCAAAAATTAGTATTAAAAAATGATAGCGTTAAAAAGGAGGTGGTTATGAAGAATGATATTGGTGATTTTGTTCAAAAAAATATTTCCATTCCTGAAAAATCTATGGAAATAACAGAGGAATTTGACTATTTTATTAATAATCATTCAATTGGAGAAATTTCTCTAAAAGAATTAGAAAAAGAAGCAATTATTAGAACCCTCAAATTTTTTAATAACAACAGAAGAAAAACTGCTCGTTCGCTCGGCGTAAGTGAACGAACCCTTTATCGCAAAATAGATGAGTATGGTTTGGAGCCAAAAATAAAGTTAAATAATTAAATTGAAAAAAATCTTTATATTATTTTTTTTATTTTTGGTTTCATGTGGGTTTTATTCACTCGCTGGATCTATTCCTCCACATATTAAGTCAATTTCCATACCATTAGTAGAAAACCAAACCTCAGATTATGCTCTTTCTGAAAATCTTACCGATCAAATTATTTTACAATTTAATGAATCAGGAATATTGTTGATCCAAAATGAGGGTGAAGCACATTCAACTTTGAAAGGAACTATTAAAAAAGTTACTGACGGACCATATAGTTACAATAAAAATGAGTTCGTATCTGAGTATAGGTATAAAATAGATGTAAAAATCGAATGGTATGATAATGAAAATCAGAAAACCATAATTGATAAAAATTATTCTGGATTTGGAGCCTATGGGTTAAGTGGAGATATTTCTTCTGATGGTATTGATAATGATAACGATGGAAAAATTGATAGTGAGGATGAAAATGAGTTTGGCGAGCCTAGAGCTTTTGCTGCAAATGTTGCAATAAAAAAAATTGCTGAAGATATTTTGAACGATATTATGACAACATGGTGAGGTAAAAAGTGAAAAAAACAACTATTAGTGAATTAAGCAAATATATTGGAAAAGAAGTAGAAATCAGAGGATGGGTTTATAATTTAAGGAACATAGGAAAAATATGGTTTATTATTCTTAGGGATGGTACAGGATTAGTCCAGGGTGTTGTAGTCAAGGGAGAAGCTACAGATTCAACCTTCCAGATGGAACAGACATTAAATAAAGAAGATTCTGTCATTCTTACAGGCATAGTCAAAGAAGAACCTCGTTCAATTGGTGGTTATGAAATGAGTATCCTTGAAATTAAAATTATTAATTCTGTATCGGAGGAATATCCTATCAGTTCAAAAGAACATGGGGCAGATTTCCTGATGTCAAATAGACATTTATGGCTTAGATCAAAGAGGCAAAATGCTATTATGAAAATTCGCCATAGAGTAGTTAAATCTATCAGGGATTTTTTTGATAATCATGATTTTGTCCTAATTGATTCTCCGATATTTACTAGTAATGCAGTAGAGGGCACTACTAATCTTTTTGAGGTAGGCTATTTTGAGCGAACTGCATATTTAACTCAGAGTGGTCAATTATATCAGGAAGCTGGAGCAACAGCATTTGGGAAAACATATTGCTTTGGGCCATGTTTTAGAGCTGAGAAATCTAAAACTCGTAGACATCTAACTGAGTTTTGGATGGTTGAGCCTGAAATGGCATTTGTAGATCTAGAGGAAAATATAGAATGGTCTGAAAAATTAGTAGCTTATATAATTAAATCGGTTTTAGATAATTGTATTAGTGAGTTAAATAGTTTAGGTCGGGATATTAAAAAGCTAGAACATATAATACCTCCATTTCCCAAGCTCACCTATAAGGAAGCGGTAAAAATTCTAAATGATAAGGGAACTTGTTTTGAATATGGAAATGATTTAGGTGCACCAGATGAAACCTTACTCTCAAACCAATTTGAAAAGCCTGTGATAATTTATAATTGGCCAGCTGAAATTAAGGCCTTTTACATGAAACGTGATGATAGAGATAGTAGCATTGCCCTTGGTATGGATATGATAGCACCAGAAGGATTTGGTGAAATCATTGGAGGTGGACAAAGAGAGGAAGATCTTACGTTGTTAACTGATCGAATTAGTCATCATGACTTACCATTAGAGCCATTTAAATGGTACATAGATTTAAGAAAGTATGGCTCAGTACCTCACTCTGGATTTGGATTAGGTTTAGAGAGAACTGTAGCATGGATTTGTGGCACAAGGCATATCAGGGAGACTATCCCTTTTCCAAGAACTATGTCAAGATTAGAACCCTAAGGTATTAGGATAAGTGAAATTAGCAATATGTCAGATTAATCCCTCCTTAGGGGACCTTGAAAAAAATAAATTAAAAATACTAAAGTATATAGATAAATCATATGCATTAAATCCTGATATTATTGTATTTCCGGAGTTATCACTTTGCGGATACCCTCCACTAGACTTATTACGAGAAGAAAGTTTTATAAAGGAAAACAAAAGCGCTTTACAAGAAATTGCCTCCTTTTGTACTGTTCCTGCAATAATAGGGTGCATTAGATCAGAAGGAAGTGATTTATACAATTCTGCAGCAGTTTGTTTTGATAATAAATTGCAAGCATATTATGATAAAATACTCCTTCCAAATTATGATGTTTTTGATGAGAAAAGATTTTTTACGCCTGGGAACGCTCCAAAACCAATTATGGTTCCAATCAAAGGTCAAAAGAGGAAGATAGGATTGCAAATATGCGAAGATTTATGGGATGAACAATATTCCTGTAAAGTAAGTGATTTACAAAAAGAATTGGGGGCTGAGTTAATAGTTAACATTTCAGCTTCTCCTTATAGTAAAAATAAGATAAAAGAACGAAAACGTCTTGTCGCCTCAAAAGCAGGTAGATTAGGAATACCGTTTATTTATTGTAATATCATAGGTGGACAGGATGAGTTGATTTTTGATGGTAGTTCATTTGCTGTTACTAAAGAAGGATCAGTTTTATCCGAAGCTATATCTTTTGCTGAAGAGTTGAAAATTGTTAATTTAAAGCAAAATAAAAAAAATATATCTAAATCTATTTCAAGTGAGGAAGAAATATTTAACGCTCTTAGTTTGGGAGTAAAAGATTATTTTTATAAAACAGGTCATGAAAAAGCTGTTTTAGGGTTATCAGGGGGAATAGATAGTGCTTTAGTAGCATCAATAGCTGTAAATGCTTTAGGCAATAAAAATGTTTGTGGAATTTCATTACCTTCAAAATTTTCTAGTAAACATAGTCTGATTGATGCTAGGCAATTGGCAGCTAATTTGAAAATTGATTATCAGGTAATAAAGATACATTCCCTAGTCCAATCATTTCATGAAACTTTGAAACCAAATTTTAGATCTAAGGATCCAAATATTGCTGAAGAAAACATTCAATCTAGAATAAGAGGCAATTTATTAATGGCATTAGCAAATAAGTTTGGATGGCTTGTTTTATCCACAGGAAATAAAACTGAATTAGCTTTAGGTTATTGCACACTATATGGAGATTTGATTGGCGCTTTATCTGTGATAGCAGACCTAAGTAAAAATGATGTTTATGCGTTATCCAAATGGATTAATCAAAATAAAAATAACTGTATTCCACTAAACTCAATAGATAAGCCACCATCTGCCGAATTAGCTCCTAATCAGATTGATCCATTTGACTATTCAATTATTAGTCCATTGGTAGACGATATAATTGAAAAGAAAAAAACAATTAATATGTTGATTGATGAGGGGTACGAGAAAAAGTTGGTTTATGATACATACAAAAAAATAAAGATTAATGAATTTAAAAGGCGCCAGGCTCCTCCTGTTTTAAGAGTTACATCTAAGGCTTTTGGAATAGGAAGACGATTTCCTATAATTAACAATTTTTCTGGATAAGCTTATGAGATATAAAATTATTATTTTTTTAATTACCCAAAGTCTATTTGCACAGTCAAAATTGTCCCCTGCAGAATTTTGGAAAAATTATACTCAGGAACAAAAAATAGCATTCATTAATGGCGCCTATAGTGCTATTGTAAAACTAAAGTCCCACCATAAGTCTGAAGTGAAGAAGCAGTTTATCTATGATGATAATTGGGTTGAACCCTACTATATTGAAAGATTTTATAATATTGCTGATGAATACATTGCAGAAGAAGTGGGATACAATATCAGAATTATTGCTTTACATATGGATGCTTTATATTCTAATTCTGACAATACATTAATACCAGTTATGCAGGCATTAAGAATAGTCTCTTTAATGCAAGACGGGAAGTCAGAGGCAGCAAATTTGAGATTGCTAAAAGCTCAGCAAAAGTTTAAAAACTGATTAATAAAAAAATAATAGTACAATCATGGAATTTTTCATTTAATGAATGTAACCAACATAAGAAACTTCTGTATTATCGCTCATATTGATCATGGGAAATCAACTTTAGCTGATAGGCTTCTAGAAGAAACAAAGACAATATCTAAAAAAGAAATGAAGAACCAAGTCCTTGATAATATGGAACTCGAAAGAGAAAGAGGAATTACAATTAAGAGTCATCCAATTAGATTAGAGTATACTCACAAAGATAATGTTAGGTATATACTTAATTTAATTGATACTCCTGGGCATGTAGACTTCTCTTATGAGGTCTCGCGGTCTTTAGCTGCTTGTGAAGGTGCTTTATTGTTGGTAGATGCCGCTCAAGGGGTAGAAGCCCAAACAGTTTCAAATGCTTACTTAGCTATTGAAAATGGACTAACAATAATTCCTGTAATTAATAAAATAGATCTTCCATCTGCCTTGATTGATGAAGTCAAAATGCAAGTAGTGGAACTTATTGGTTGTCAGGAAAATGAAATCATTTATGCTAGTGCTAAAAGTGGTATTGGAATTGATGCGATTTTCTCTGCTATTATTGAAAAGATTGATCCACCTATCGACAAGTCGAAAAAAAAATCTCGTGCATTAATATTTGATTCAAAATATGATAACTATCGTGGAGCAATCCCCTATATCCGCGTTTTTGATGGTGTTATTAAGGCTGGAATGAAAGCCAAGTTCTTTGCACATGATAAAGAGTATGAAATTACTGAAACAGGTTATTTTATAATTGATAAAGTCAAAACAAAAGAACTAAAAAGTGGAGAAGTTGGTTACGTAGTAGCAAGTATAAGAGATATGGCGCACATAGAGCCAGGTGATACAATAACAACTTTAGAAAAAAATGCAACCGAGCCATTACCTGGCTATAAAAAAATTAAACCAATGGTTTTTTCTGGATTATATCCTGCAAATACTGATGACTACGATAACCTTAGACAGGCATTAGAAAAATTAAAATTAAATGATGCATCTTTAGATTTCTTGCCAGAAACAAGCGAGGCTCTAGGATATGGTTTTCGATGCGGATTTTTAGGGCTATTACATTTGGAAATTATTCAAGAAAGATTAGAAAGAGAATTCAAACTTGACTTGGTTACCACTACTCCAAATGTTATTTATAAGGTCATTAATAAATTAGGAGAAACAATACAAGTTGAGACTCCAGCAAAAATGCCTGATTCAGGTGAAATTCAAGAAATCTTAGAGCCTGTAGTAAAGGCAGAAATATTGTGTCCTAAAAAATATATAGGTGGAATAATGAATTTATGCCAGAAAAAAAGGGGAGTATACATTAATACAAACTACTTATCACCTGATAAGGCCCAATTATATTATGATCTCCCTCTGGGTGAAATTATTTTCGACTTTTATGATAAATTAAAATCAATTTCTAGTGGTTACGCTTCTTTTGATTATGAGCTTAAGGAATTTTCTGTTGCAAAACTCCAAAAGCTTGACATCTTAATACATGGAGAACCCGTGGATGCATTATCTCTTATTTGTCACAAAGATGATGCATATCACAGAGGCGTCGCCCTTTGTAATAAATTAAAAGAGCTTATTCCAAGGCAAATGTTTGAAGTTGCTATTCAAGCAGCTTTAAATAGTCGAATAATTGCAAGAACAACCGTGCGTGCATTAAAAAAAAATGTGACCGCTAAATGTTATGGAGGCGATATTACAAGAAAAAGAAAATTGTGGGAGAAGCAAAAAAAAGGAAAGAAGAGGATGAAAATGATTGGGAAAGTGGAAATTCCCCAAGAGGCTTTGCTCGCTGTTTTACAGGTAGATAGCGATTGATTTTAAATTTTATAATTTATTTAAGGTACACAAGTTCACCATTCTACAGTTTATTATTTACGTTACCGTTATTTCTCGTCTATGAAATAGGATTGTTATTATGTAAATCTGATGATATTTCTTATTTGAGGAATGGTGCTGATGCTTTGATGCGCCAAATGTTATCTTCCTTTGGTATAAGCGGATTATTCTGGATGGGTGGGGGGTTCCTAATCGGCTCTATCGCTATTTACTTAATCCAGAAATTTTCATGGGAGGAATACGAAATAAAAAGTAGCTACTTCGTTTCAATGGTAATAGAGAGTATTTTATGGTCTTACTTACTATTTATTTTTATGTCTAATATGCACCTTTTTTTAATGGCTCCAATTGGCTACAAGGTTATTCAAAATGTTACACTTGCAATAGGAGCGGGTATTTACGAGGAAATTTTGTTTAGAGTGGTATTGATTTTCTTACTCAATTACATTCTTTCATTAGTTTTCCAATGGAAGAATTATCTAAAAAATAGTGTGTCCATTATTTTAGCTTCTATATTTTTTTCACTCTTTCATTTTATTGGTGAATTTGGTGATTATTATTCATTCAACATATTTATGATACGTTTTCTCGCAGGCATTTATTTAGGTGTGCTTTATTGCTTAAGAGGCTTTGGAATCGCTGCCTGGTCCCATTCACTTTATGACCTTTTAGTATTAACCCGTATTACTACTCAATAAGAAAAGAATAGTATGTCAAAGTTTATTTTTATATTTCTTTATAATATGTCTTATAATTATAATGCCTACCTAAAATTGCAACTCAAAAACATTTTTTTTGTTTTAAACCTTAGTTTTTTTAAAAAGGAGCAATAATTGTATCCAGTGATAATTGATTTTGGTGAAATAAACCTATTTGGTTTTGAATTTCATTTAGCTATCTATTCTTTTGGTTTAATGTTAGTAATTGCTTTTTATTCATGTTATTTTTTTCTTAATTCCGAGTTGAAGCTTTTAGGCTATGATGAGAAGCTTTCCTCTGATATAATATTCTGGGCAGCAATAGGCGGAATATTAGGAGCAAAGATTTATTATCTAATTGAGAATATTGATATTGTGCTTAATTCTCATGACCCGTTTAGCATGATTTTTAGTGGCGCGGGATTGGTTTTCCTTGGTGGATTACTAGGTTCAATAGTATGTGTTTCTTGGGTTCTTAAAAAAAACTCAGTGCCATGGTTGAAATTTGCAAATATCATAGGACCTTTAATATTCTTAGGTTATGCAATTGGAAGATTGGGTTGCTTCCTTGTTGGCGACGATTACGGGATACCATCAAAACTTCCTTGGGCGATGTCATTCCCCAATGGCATTCCACCTACTACTTCCACTGTTTTTTCTGATATATATCCTTGGATAGATATATCAGATTTTGAACAAGGGTTAATAACAGTACATCCAACCCAATTATATGAAGCTATAATATGCCTCTTATTATTTTTAGTAATGTGGAATTACAGAAAATCTAAACCTTATAAGGATATTTTATTTTTTCTTTATTTATTTCTGGCAGGTATTGAGAGGTTTTTAATTGAATTTTTGAGAACAAATCAAAAATACTTTTTAGAAACCTTTTCTGGAGCTCAAGTTATTTCCTTAATAATGATAATGATAGGATTATATTTTATTAAATATCCATATGTTGATGCGCCGCATAGCTCCGCTTAGAATATTTTTTTGTGCCTCTATCTTTTCCTACCTTTTAGCGGAAAATGAATTACATTTAGTTGAGTATATTGAAATTCCAAAGGAACTCCAATCTTTAAGGCTAAAACCAGATAAAATAAATTGGTCTATGCGGAATAGTTTTCTTTTATTAGATAGCTATAATTCTGAATTAGTTTTAATCAAAAACTCGGGAGAAATTCAATTTTCAAATGTTTTGGGAATTAGATATAATGTACATGGTGAATTAACTTGGGCAGGTAATTCACCAATTGGAATTCAAGTGGTTGACAGATTAGAAAATGAAATAATTATTTTAGACCTAAACCTTAATTTAATACAAAATATTCCAATAGACTTTTATTTATATCCTGAAATAGTACAAATAGACACTTGGGGAAAACTATTTATGTACTCAAGCACATACAATGGTATATACCTTTTTGAAAAAAACTATATATCTAAGGTACCATTTATTGATTTTTATAAAATATTTTATTCAAATTATTGTATTAAAGATTTTGCAATTAGCAGAGATGGTAAATTAGCTATTTTAGGATGTGATGGCATACTCAGCGAATTTAGTCAAAATGGTTTGAGACTAGCTTCTACTCCTATTGAAATATTTAACCCAAATTTTTTGGTTCCTTTATATGATGATTGGTTGATTATTAATTCAAAAGGTGAGTGCCAGGCTATTTATAGTTCTAATAAAATATCTTTACCTAGAGTGCACTCCGAAATTTTAGATGTTGCTGAATTAGATAGATCAATCGCGATATTGACTAAAGAGCAAATTCTTGTTCTAAATGTCAGATAATTTTATTAAGGTAGTAATTTTAGTCTTTTGGGTACCTGCATTTATGAACTCTATGACAATTACAGTTACAGATTCAGTTATTTATCATTCAGATTCTGCTCATGTAAAACTAAGTAATAGTTTTGTTATTGAATCAAGTATTAAAATTTTTTCTAACGATTCCTTAGTTAAGCCAAGTAAGGTATTTCCTATAGAAGGTAGACTATTATTGAATGGTCTAAGCGATAATAGTTTAATTATAGTAGAATATGATTACTTAGAAAAAGAAATACCGAAACTTGTAGGCCCGAAATGGAAAAAATTACCAACATTAGAACCACTTCTTTCTATAGTTGAAAAAGAAGATTTCGAATTAAATATTCCAACAGATAGCAATAAGGCAATCTATACATCAGGAAGTTTTTTTAGGAGTCTTACTCTTTCACCTTATGGTAGTTCTGACTTTCAAGGAGGTGTCCAAATGCAATTAAATGGAAAACTGTTAGAAAATATAAATATAAGCGGAGTTCTTACTGATCAGAGTTTTCCATTACAAGCAGAAGGTAGTACTCAAGAGCTTAAAGATTTTGATAAAGTTTTTCTCAAAGTTCAACATCAGAATTTTGAATTAGAGGCTGGAGATATTGAATATTTATTTTCCGATAATATGCAAACTATCAATAGAAAATTAGAAGGTCTAAAAAGTCAATTTCAATATAAACAATGGTCTAGTTCCTCTATTTATGCAAACTCTAAAGGGCAATTCCATTTTATTGAAATAAAAGGAAGAGATGGAGACCAAGGCCCATATCAATTGCTTGATAAAGATGGTAATAGAGAAATATCAATTCTTTCTGGGACAGAAAAAGTTTGGATTAATGGTGAAAGATTAAAACGTGGCAAAAACCATGATTACACTATAGACTATGCATTATCTGAAATATATTTTACTCCTAAACGGTTAATTGATTTTGATACAGATATTTTTATTGAATATCAATACTCAAACTTTGAATATCAAAAAGGATTCAGAGGAATTACCATGAAAAATAATTTTGGGAATCCAGGATATTTTTCTCTAGGAATTTTTGATGAGTTTGATCAATTGAATAGGAATGACTTCCAAAACAATAAAATTAATGAATTCTCATCTAATGATAGTTCAATTGTGAATTTAAATAATGCGTATGCTGATTCAACTGGAGATTATATCTATCTTGATTCAATTTTTGTATACGACCCACTAAATACATATGCAGATTTTACTAGGTATACAGTTACGTTCATACTAAGTCCCGGTGGTAATTATCAAAGAAGAGTTAGCGATGATAGTAAAATTTTTTACCAATACATCGAAAATTCAAATAAAATAGATAATGAAGAATTATATAGCCCTTATAGAAAAATTTCATTACCTACTGCCCAACAATTTGGTAAAGCAAAACTAAGTTTAAATTTAGCCGATTATTTTACAATTGAAGGCCAGGTTGCTGGATCAAGACTGAATCAGAATACTATCAGAAATTCCGAATTCTCTAATGGTGCATCATATTTTGTGAATATAAATATTGATACCGTAGACTTAGATTTTTTAAAAATAAAGCTTATGTACAAAAATCAAAAACGTAGTAAAGAATATTTACCACTAGGCAGAGAAAATCAAATAATGCAGACTCGGTTATGGAATTTAGATGAAATTTTATTAAAAAATAGTGATGAACATTATCTCCAATCAGAATTTATTATTGATAAATTGGGTCTAACCTCCTTAGAAATAGCAAAATTAAGTCATGAAAACCTTTCCAGAAAGAGGTTTAGGTATAATCAAAGCTTTTTAAATCAAAATTATAAAAGTTCATATATAGATTATACATATGTTGATAATTCTATCGCGAATTTTTATCGAGCGTTATTCAATTTAGAAAGGAATGGACTTAGATACTCTCCTAATTTTTCATTTATAACTGAGCAGAATAACCTTGACTACCGATTTCGAAAGATAGGAGCTGGTGTAAAAGTTAAGTTAAATAAGGCCCTCGTTACTTCAGGTATAGAAAATAGAATTGACGAGGAATATCAATTCGGTGATAAATGGTCAGCTATTTCAAACGATTATATTGGCTATATGAATATAAATAGATATTCAAAAAATGGATGGAAAAAAGACATTGTTTTCAAAAAAAGAATAAAAAAAAGTAACGTTATTCAAGATTTTAATTATTCATTGTTAGATCTTACTGTATCTTGGAAAAATCAAATTAGTCCCTTTACTTGTTTTGTAGATATAAAAAAAGAAGAAACTCTATCTCAAAATCGTATGATAATCTATGAATATATTGGTCCAGGATTAGGTAATTATCGATATGATTCGATATTAAATACCTATATTTCCGATATAAACGGTGATCATTTATCATATTCTATCAAGGTAGGATCAAGGGAGCCTAACACAATATTTTTAGGTTCGCAAAGATTTACGATTGACCTTTCGAAAAATAAATATTTCCCTCAAATATTTATAAGGTCTCAAATTAATCAAGAGTTTAAGGGAAAAGACTTTGATGTTTCTAAAATTGGAGAAAGCAGTATTTCTGATACTAGTATTTCTAAATCATTATTTTTTACAAGAAATGAAATTATTTTTTCAAATTACAGATTAGCAAAAATTTGGTTTCAGTTTAATAAAAATCTTGAGGGTTTCGACCCAAGAGGGAATAATCTTAATGTTGATAAAGAAATAGGGATTGAAAATATTTTTAAGATATCAAAGAATAATTCGATTAAAAACAAAGTTGATTTTCATGATTATTCAATTGATTCAAAAGTATTTCCTAATCGAAAAAGAGATATATATGGATACTATAATAATTTTACTTTACAAACAAAATTAGAAAATAAGTTGGACTTCGACTTAAGTATAATATATGGTTTTGACCGAGGAAATTCTTTAGGAGAGCCATTTAAAGTAGAGGGGAAAGGAATAAAAGGTAAAATATTATTTTACCTTAAACAAAATGGAAGGCTTGAGACTGAAATTACATTTTTAAATGTTGAAGGAGTAAAAAATAGTAAAACGCTACCTCCGGAAGCAATCAAAGGTTATGCATATGGTAAAAGCATAAGAACAAATTCGAGATTACAATTTTTAATAAATAAATCTTTATCAATTAATTTAAACTTGAATCTAATTAATGATTCAAGATATACAAACTTCATTACAATGCAAGGTGAGGTTCGTGCATATTTTTAGATATTTTATTTTCCTTTTAACCTTCTTAGTTGCACAAAATAAAGATATAAAAATTTCATCTCTTGATTCTGTTGAAATAAAATTACATTTAGATTCATTACTAAAAAATCAAAAATCCTATAGTTTAGAATTTCACCTAAACTCTTATAATGATAAAAAAAATAGTTCATATTATAAAATTATAGATAGAGGTAAAATTGCTGATTCATTAATTTTTGTGAGCAGTGGTGAACTTAACTATCGGGTTGTTAAGCAAATACTTCAGCCATTTAAAAAGTTATTTATAGGTGACCAATATTCTTTGGCTGGGAAACATATTAAATCAAAGTATTACTTTTTTAATAATATTCCTGATTTTCAGTATAGATTGTATAATGAACAAGATCTAGCTGCATTGATATTTTTGGAACCAGATTTCCAAAGTTTTATATCTGGGGCATTTGGAATTAGTAGAATTAATAATCAATTAGATATTTTTGGCGAGTTAGATCTAGATATAGAGAACTTCACGAAAAATGCTGAACAGTTAAAAATATATTGGAAAAAAAATAAGAATATATCTCAAAAAATGCTATTTAGATATTTTTACCCCCATATTTTGGGATCTAATATGGGTATCCAACTACAAAACGAATTTGATAGTTACAACACTTTTTTTACTAAAAGTGAAAGAAAAATTCTGATAAAATCCTTTTCCCCTATTTTTAACAATTTCAAGGTAGGATATACAAAAGGAAAAATAAAATCAACAAACTCAGGAACTGAATACGGTTATGATGATGGAGAATATTCTGCTATCTCAATTAGTTCTTACTTGGATAATAGAAATAATAGACTACTTCCTGTGTCTGGTAAATTTTATAACCTAACAATTGATGGAGGTTTGGATAAACAAAACATGTTTATTGAAACAAATTTTGAACATCAGTTATTTTTAAATTTGTTTGGGAATACATATGGAAAAATTAAAACGGTCTTCCAAGGTATTAGTTACTTTGAGAATAATGTACCGAAGTCTAGATATTTAAGAGTAGGAGGTTCCTCATCTTTAAGGGGTTTTGATGAAAACTCATTTTCATATCCTCAATTTCATATTTTAACGTTAGAGCTTATAAATGACCAAAATAGACCAATGCAGATAAAAACATTTATTGATTTTGGATCAAATAAGCTTTTAAATATTAAAAATTACCTTTATGGTTATGGGTTTGGGTTTAAACAGGTTAATGATGAAACCGTTCTAGGTATCGATTACTCTTTCAGCTCGTATAAGTGGCAGGATGGAAAAATCCATTTAAAATGGTCTACAAGATTTTAAAAAATGCTAGGTTGCGCTTAGAAAATGAAAATTTCTAAAAAAGAATATATATTTTTATTATTTTTTCTTTTTGACATTTTTGGGTGTGAAAATAAAAGAGATGCAATTGGTGCTGATAATGAAATAAGAGTGATTTGTTCAGATGTAGATAAACATAATGTTAGGCGCTTTCTGGAAATGGTTTTTAATGATACTTTGTTTACTCCGGAGCCGGAACCTTTTTATGTATTAAAGTTTTCAACTCCTAACAC
>NZKX01000067.1 GCA_002694025.1 Fidelibacterota bacterium
GTATTTGGAATAATATTTTCAACAGCAGATCTACTTCTTCTCAAATCAGCTCCGGCTACATCAGCTAGCGGCTGATCAGCTGTGTATGCATGAACCGTTGTCATCATAGCTCTTTTTAAACCAAATGCCTCATCAAGCATTTTCACCATTAGTGCAAGCACCTGGGTTGTAGAAGAAGTCGTTGAAATAATTTTATCATTAGCTGAAATACTTGATTCATTAACACCTGGTATTACATATCTATCAATATCATTTTTTGGATTCCTAGTGAGAAAAACTCTTTTTGCTCCTGACTCAAGATGAAGTGCAAGTTTTTCACGTGTTAAAAACCGCCCTGTCGCATCAATCACTACATCTGCCTGCAGCGCGTCCCAAGGGATTGTGCCTGGCTCTCCTCCGCTAATCACTCTAACATGTTGGTCTTTTACTTTGAGATAATTACCATCCAATTCTACAGTTTCTTCCATTGCACCGTGGATAGAGTCTCTTGAGAGTAGGTATTGAAGGGTTTCAGCTGAACCAAAATCACTGATGGCTACAAAATTATAATTTGGATTATCGTATCCAAGCCTAAAAAGGTTCCTTCCAATTCTACCAAATCCATATAATGCTATGTTTATTTTTTTTGACATACCGAAATTTCTTTTAATTGTTAACGATTTAAGGGGGAATTATACAAATTAAATTATCATAAAAATAGTGGGAATATTTTTATGCTTAAAATTTTAAACTTGGAAAATATTTCAACAATTAATCAACCTATTTTTCATGGTTAACCCAATCAATCTCCATTTCCCATTCCCCTTCCATTCGATCCCTACTAATTTTGGCATAATTAAGGATGGCAAACATTGGTTCAAGCAATTTTTCAGCTATCCCTATATTTCGCCCTACTTCTTTACCATTCAATCGAAATATTAGGTCTTTATCCAGCCATTCCAGTAAATACTCATTAAAGTCAGTTAAACGTGTAGATAAATTAATTTGGTTTGTCCACCAATCACCTCCTTCACCACATGTGCCCAAAGGCAATATACTTCGACCAACACAACCAGTTTGACCTCCATACTGGCCATGATGTTCCATAATATCTATCTCCCCAGAACCTGGTAAAGGCCAACAAATAATTTCATCCTCCTCTTGGACTGGAGGTTCATTATTCCGTACACCAAGTAGCCACCAGGCAGGAAACATACCGACTACTCCAGCTTGTTTTAATTTTATACGTGATGTCCGCTTTCCTCCAGTAAACTCTTTTAAATTTTTGGATGTTATTTGTCCTGAAACATAACGTGTAGGATAATGAAGTTTCCCAAATTTAGAAACATTACTTGATCATTGTTTTTCATAATTTAAGCTAAAAAGTCTTAATTTGAGTGTACCGTTACTAACTTCACGGATATTGAGTTTCCATCTCTTAGATGACACTGATTTTCCTCATTTACCCAAATTAACTGATCTTGCGAATTTTTCTCATCAAAAAAATTAAACTCATCTATGAAATCAGTGACCCACCCCTTTTTTTGGCTATTTTCTACAGAATTTTTTCTCATGTGAGAGTAATTAAGCAAGCAATTGATGTATATACTATTGGCAGGAAAGTATTGCTCATATTTAAAGCACTTTAATAGTTATTTTTTACCACTTTGTGTATACCCTAATGCTCCATAGCGATCCTTGAGTACAATAACACCATCCATATCTCGATTAGAGCCTATATATGCAGTAGGTTCTTCATACTTATTATAAGTTTGTACGTAACCATTAGCATCCTTGCCAGTTCCAAGATAAAGCGTCCGTTTTTGATCTTGATTATATGCAGTAATGAATCCACCATGGCCATCATCTTTTATAGTAATTGAATTAACTACAATATCCCCAAAATTCATATTACTTGGTTCCCGCTCGTCTACAGCAATCAAAACAAAGATTAGGCATGATCCTAAAAAACCAATCAAAACACTTTTTAAATCAATTTGGTCCATATTGTTTTCCTTTTTTAAGTTTGTTTTTTAATTATGAACAATCTTATGTTATTTAACAAATCATCTAAAAAGATTATTCTTCTTCAGATAGCCCATCCATTTTTTCGAGAAAATCACTCATTTTTTGAATATTTCTATCACTGCTAATTTTGGATGTTTTAGGATCACTATGCCATTCTTTTTTTGCATAAAGAATTTTGGATACTAGTATAATCGTGTAAGATAACAGTAAAAGAATATAACCAATAACTTGCATATAATTATCACGATCAATCATTAGCAATAAAACAAAAAGTATAATTGGCATCCATTTTATCAAGCTCTGAATAATTGTAATCATAAGACTATTGCAATACCTCTTCAATAAACTTCAACATTTTTTTTTGCTTAGAAAGGTAACCTAGCCGTGTTTCTACATTTAAGTATCGAACATTTCTTCTAAGGGCTTCCCATGATAAGCTACCATCATCTTTTTTAGGCAGTTTATTTTGCAACACGACATTATACGGCCCAGAGCTTAGCTTTTCATAGTCAATGGCATTTGTACATATGATAAAATCCCTGGGGTTTTCATTTTTTTTAATTGAAACTTTTTGACTATTTCTTTTTTCCTTGTGAACGTTATATCCGCGAAAGTTATTATGCAAAGAAATCAGATATCCAGATTCATTAGGCATAAGAACATTGAGAAAATACTCTCTATCTGCATCTAATTTATCCAAAGCTTTTTTCAATGTTTCAGGGGCCCAATCTGGCTTAAATTTTCTTAAAGCATAATATGAGCCTTTTCTTGAGAAGATTCTATTGGGGTCAATTATCGTAGATCCAAAGGGAACCTCACGAGTCTCGCTATCAATAAAAAACGCAACACCTTTATATTTTTTTATATGGTATTCCAAAGCCATTTTTGCAGTTTGTTCATCCCCATGCAACCAAATATATCGATTATGCGAGTTCCCATTTGAAACTATATCAAATTTTGTATTTGCGAAAGTAATATGAGAAGGCAAAAGAGAAGTTTCTTTGATTCCTTTAGAGAACACAAAAGAAATTATAAGTAAAAGTATAAATTTATTTAAGAAGAATTGCCTTTTGAGAAGCATAAGATTGTTTTGATTTAACTTTAATAAAATAAATACCACTGGGTAATCCTTTTGCATTCCATATAAAGGTGTGGTTGCCTAGGTCTAGAAATGTATTCCAACTTTCAACTAACTTACCCTTTACATTATGAACTGAAACATCTATAAAACCAGGCTCAAGAATTGAAATTGGGATGGTTGCTATAGGATTGAACGGGTTAGGATAGATAGGACTTAAATGAAAACTGGTTGATGGAATTATTGGGTCGCTATTAACATTTTCAATGTCATGACAATTACTTAAATCCCAATCATCAAGAGGATAAACATCAAATGAATCTGGAGGACATTCTTGAAAAAAGTTGTGATGAGCATAAATTTGAGTCAAATTTATTGAGTTACTTGATGTGTGTCTGAACAGATCATTTCCTATATCTGCATCATTATCATATAGTATGTTTCCAATTGAAAAAGACCCACCAACGATAGGCAGCGCAATAGAATCAACATATACTCCCCCTCCAAAATAGCATATACAATCACAATCTCCCGAAACATAGTTGTTATAAATTTGATTTCCAAATATATGGGGGTAAGATGAGCCTAAGATTGCGATTCCTCCTCCCCCACCACCGCAACTACCTGCTGCATTATTGGTTATATTATTTCGATCAATAGTTGGACTAGAGTTTTCAATTAAAATTCCTCCACCGTAGTTTTGATTATTTCCGTTTTGGATTTGGAAACCTAGTAGTATAGATGACTGATCCTGACCATTATTTATCGTAACCACTGGACCTTGTTCCCCTCCATCCAAGATAACTGATCCTACCACATTATCATCATAGCCACTGTAAGGTAAGGCCACTAAAGAAATATTTTTATCTAAAAAATTAATTTGCTCAGTATAGATACCTGGTTCTACTAAGATTAAATCTCCATCATTAGCATTATCTATGGCATCTTGAATCAATGTATAGTCTTCAGTGACTCTCAATACACCTGGTCCGTTATCTGACCTATAATCAAGAATCAAATTGATAAAATAGCTATAATCGTTTTCGCTATCTGGATCTAAGGTCGTGATATTAAATTGGTATATTAACTCGCCTTGGCGATCTAAAAAATAAGTACTTCGCTGAACTGCATTATAATCTTCCCAAACAGGATAACCCTGGCCTTCAATATCCTCTACCCAAGGTAGTATATTTTGATCAATCATTCCACTGAGACTGCTGTTGTATTCATCTTTTCCGACTCCAATCATTTTTACATCATTTATTCCCATGGACAGGAGATCATTATAAACAAGATTTAAAAAGTCGAA
>NZKX01000068.1 GCA_002694025.1 Fidelibacterota bacterium
TTTTAAAATAATATATTGACTAAATGAAAGCGATATTACTTAAAAAGGATACATTTTGAAATGGTAAAATTTGGTTTTTACATCTAATAAGATTACAAGCTTAGTAAGAACTAGACTGAAAATAATCTCAGAATTTATTCTGCTTCCAAATAAATGTTTTGAACAATTGATAAAAGCCAATAACTAAGCCAAAAATTATACCGATAACGAGACCTATTGGAGAAGAATCAAAACTGTTATCTACTCTATATCCAATAAAAGTAAAAATTAATAAAGAAGCAATTAGAGCATAAGAGGCACTTGCAGCAGGGCCTGCTTGGTTGATTACTTTCTGAAAAGATAAAAATGAATTCAAAGTTGATTTTTGTTTTCTGGAATCAGTCAATTTACTTTTTTTATCAATCAATAATTAATCTTTGGCTACGACCTCACATTTGCCTTGAAACTTAGCCCCGTCTTCTATAATTAATTTTTTATATGTAATGTCGCCTATTACTCTAGAAGTTTTCAATAAAGTTACTTGCCCAACTGATGAGATATTGCCTTCAACTATTCCTGCAATTCGAATATCATTTCCAACAATATCACCATCGACTATTGAACTTTTGGCCAACCTTACTGAGCCTTTAGTTTTTATGCTCCCTTTAATTTGACCATAGACAATAATGGCATTATTTAGTTTCAATGAACCATCAACTACTACGTCTGCTCCTATCATCGTTTGGATATTTTTAATATTGCTTTTAATCATTATAAAGAGTCAAGTCAGCGTTAGAATATTCAGGGAAGTACAACAATGGATCTACTGGTTTAAATTCTCTCCATATCTCAAAATGTAGGTGGGGACCGGATGAGATTCCAGTACTTCCGACCAAAGCAATAATTTCACCTTTATCAACAACATCTAATTGATGTTTTAAATTTTTTTTATTATGTCCATAATGTGTAAAATAATCATCCCCGTGATAAAGAATAATCATGTTTCCAAACTCATAATTCCAGCCTGAAAAAACTACTACCCCTTTTGCTGCAGCCATTACTGGATCACCCTCTTTAGCAATAATGTCTATTCCATAATGGGTATCTTTTAAAAAATTATCAACATTTCTAATATGCTTGCTTACATAACCATTGATTGGAGCATGAGAAGGAATATTTTTTAATTGTGAAATTCTTCTTTCTTGTACTTTGAAAAGACTAATTGTCGAATCTTCAATTACAACAGGATTATCAATATCAAGTTTTTCACCTAAAGTATTACGCACCATTTGATCCATTTGCTTTATTTTTTTTAGATCTTGAGATAATTGAAAGACCTGCATCCTTTCAGAAATTAATTTTTCATAATTATGTTCAATATTTCTGAGATAAGTCAACTTTGGAAGGAATATAGATAAAACTAGTAAACTTCCAAAAATTAAGGACATAATTAGTATACCAATCCATTTCAAAGTTGCCTTACCCAAATCAAAAGACCATGAGTCTTTTTCATCGTTAGGAATGATCATAAAAGTATATTTTTTTTGTTTTACCATTTTAAGGAGAAATAATATCTATAATCCTATCTAAATCATCAACTGAAAAATATGATATTTCAATTTTTCCTCCATTATTAGCTGATTTAATTTTTACCTTTGTTCCTAAAATTTCAATTAGCCTATTCTCAATGGCAACTACCTGATGGTCTTTATGTTTTGACTTACTACGTTTTTTTGGTTTACTATTTTCATTTCCTTTAACTAAGATTTCAGCCTCTCTAACCGAAAGATTTTTCCCAATGATAGTTTTCCAAACTTTGATCATTGTTAGTGGAGGTTTAGCCTGAAGAATAGCTCTAGCATGCCCTGCCGAAATTTCTTTATCAATTAGACTTTTTCTAATTGTTTGAGGAAGTCTTAATAACCTTAATGCATTAGAAATAGTAACTCTTTTTTTACCAACTGCCTTAGCAATGGCTTCATGAGGCAAACTATATTTTTTATTTAGTACAGCAAAAGCTTCTGCTTGCTCTATAGCATTTAAGTCTTCTCTTTGTATATTCTCAACCAAAGCCATTTCCATAATATCTGATTTTTTTTTAGCATTTAAAATATATGCAGGTACTGTTGTTTTTTTGAGATATTTCAATGCCCTCCATCTTCTTTCGCCAGCTATTAATTCATAACCATTCACTATTTTACGTACAGTTATCGGAGATATTAACCCCCTTTCTGAAATTGAAACTGCTAATTCATTTAAAGAATCTTCGTCAAAATATTTTCTAGGTTGGTTCGGATTGGGATGAATATGCTTCAGTTGAATTTTTGAAATTGATTCAGATTCCTTTTTTAATATTCCGGGTTTACCTTTTTCATTGTCCTCATTAGAATGAATTAAAGCTTTTAGTCCTTTACCCAACCGTTTAACTGACACGTTGTAAAATCTCCTCCGTAAGGTTCATATAATTTTGAGCTCCTGTTGAATTTGCATCGTATAATAATGCAGGTTTTCCAAAACTTGGAGCTTCACTAAGGCGAACATTTCGGTGTATGAATGTTTTAAATAATTTTTCTTTAAAGAATGAATTTACTTCCTCAACTACCTGTTTGGAAAGATTCAATCGCCCATCGTACATTGTCATTAAGATTCCAGTAATTTCCAAATTTTGATTTAAGTGTTTTTGGACCAAACGAACAGTATTCAGTAATTGTCCCAGACCTTCCAATGCGTAATACTCACACTGAATAGGAATTACTATTGCATTAGAGGCGGTTAAAGCATTTATAGTAAGCAAGCCTAATGAGGGTGGACAATCAATTATAATAATATCATATTGTCCATCAATATTTTTTAGAGCGTTTTTTAATTGATATTCTCTTGCCATAATTCCCACTAATTCTATTTCTGCTCCAACTAAATCATTTGTAGATGTTAAAATATCTAGATGAGAAAAAGAGGTCTTAGTGATGCAGCCCTCAACATTTTCATAACCCAAAATTACATCGTAAATATTTTTGTTTGTTTCAGTCAATAATTCAGATAAACCAGTCGTAGCGTTAGCTTGCGGATCCAAATCGATTAAAAGAGTTTTTACTTCAGTAACCGCTAAACTGAGTGCTACGTTTACTGCGGAAGTAGTTTTACCTACTCCTCCCTTCTGATTTGAAAAAGCTAAAATATTTGACATTTTACAATAATCACAAAATACATTACGATAATTTATTACGATTCCACCGCAATTACATTATCTCTAAAACTGAAAAAGTAAATTATTATTACGTATATTAAACTTGTAATTTTTTCTTATTTATAACTACTTAATTTTATTTGATGAAAGCTCTAGTAAAAAAATACCCCAAAAAGGGCATTTGGCTGGAAAATGTACCAGAACCAGAATGTGGAGACAGTGAAATTAAGGTTAAAATTACTCACACGGCTATATGCGGAACCGATTTACATATTTTTAATTGGGATTCTTGGGCGCAGAGAACTCTTAATGTTCCGTTAATAATAGGGCATGAGTTTTGTGGCATTATTAAAGAGGTGGGGAAAAATGTTCGGCGCTATCATGAAGGGCAGCGAGTATCTGGAGAGGGCCATATAGCCTGCGGTTATTGTAGAAACTGCAGAGCAGGGAAACAGCATTTTTGTGCTTCTTCAAAAGGAATTGGCGTCCATACAAATGGTGCTTTTGCTGAATACCTAGTAATCCCTGAATCTAATATTTGGCCAATCTCTGATAATACTAGCTCTGAAATAGCTGCTTTTTTTGATCCTTTTGGTAATGCCGTGCACTCAATAAGTAGTTATAAAATTGTAGGTGAAGATATTCTTATCACAGGAGCTGGTCCCATAGGACTTATCTCAGTTGCAGTTTGTAAATTTATGGGAGCAAGAAATATTGTTATTACAGATATAAATGACTACAGATTAATTCTTGCTCAAAAATTAGGTGCAACGAAAACTATTAATACTAAAAAGGAATCTGTAATAGATTGTTTTAGCGAATTAAACATAAAGCATGGGTTTGATGTTGGACTAGAGATGTCAGGGCATCCTCAAGCATTCAATGAAATGCTTTCGTGTATTTACCACGGAGGCAAAATAGTCCTTTTAGGATTATTACCAAAAAGCACCAGCATTAATTGGGATAATATAATATTCAAAGGTTTAAATGTGAAGGGAGTATATGGTAGAGAAATGTATGAAACATGGTATAAAATGGATCAATTAATTAATTCTGGACTAGATTTAAATGAAATAATTACTCATAAATTTCCAATATCCAATTTTAATGAGGCATTTGATGTAATAAGCACAGGACAATGTGGCAAAATAGTTATGGAATGGTAAGTGAAGAAATTTCAACAGGTTTTTCAAGATGAATTAAAAGACATTAAAAAAAATGGATTATTTAAAAATGAACGAGCATTAAAATCTCCTCAAGGAACTGAAGTAATTACAAAAAATAACAAAAATGCGTATAATATGTGTTCAAATAATTATTTAGGATTAGCTAATCATCCTAGACTAATTAAAGCAGCTAAGTATGGATTAGACAATTACGGTTTTGGAATGGCTTCAGTACGTTTTATATGCGGAACTCAAGATCTGCACCTTTCTCTAGAAAAACAAATTTCAAATTTCTTTAAAACTGAAGCAACAATCCTTTATAGCTCTTGCTTTGATGCAAATGGAGGATTGTTTGAAACAATCTTTGGTCAAGACGATGCTATTATTTCTGATGAACTTAATCATGCTTCAATTATTGATGGAATTCGACTTTCTAAAGCAAATCGTTATAGATATAAAAACAATGATATGTATGATCTTGAGAAAAAACTTGTTGAAGCACAATTTTGCAGGTTGAAGGCTATAGCAACTGACGGGGTGTTCTCGATGGATGGACAAATTGCAAAACTTGATGAAATAGTTGCTTTAGCTGAAAAATATGATGCTATGGTTGTTGTTGATGATAGCCATGCCACCGGGTTTATTGGTGAAAGAGGACGTGGATCTGCTGAACATTTTGGTGTACTAAATAAAATTGATGTATTCACCTCAACACTTGGTAAGGCGTTAGGTGGAGCATCTGGAGGTTTTACCACAGGAAAAAAAGAGATTATCGATCTCCTTAGGCAAAAATCAAGGCCTTATTTATTTTCAAATAGTATCGCACCATCTGTAGCCTCAGCAGCAATCGAAGCTTTTAAGATAGTGAAAGACGATGTCACATTAAAAAACAAACTTGAACAAAATACTTTATATTTTCGAAGGAAAATGTCTGATAGTGGGTTCAAAATCTTGGAAGGCATTCACCCTATTGTGCCAATCATGCTTTACGATTCAAAAATTGCAAAAAAGATGTCTTCTGAATTACTTTTGGAAGGAATTTATGTAATTGGTTTTTATTACCCTGTTGTCCCAAGGAACAAAGCTAGAATTAGAGTGCAAATCTCTTCGGATATGGAAAAAGATGATTTGGATAGAGCAATAACGGCATTTAAAAAAGTTGGAAAGAAGATGTGCGTAATTTAAGTTTAATAAAAAAGACTTGAAATGTTGCTAAAAAGAACAAGCATAAAGTATATTCTCCGTCAATTTTAAATAGAATCATATAAAAATGTCGAAAAACTTAACACCAAGATATTTAATTATTGCCTTAATATTATTCTGGGCTATATCCTCCCTATTACCTACTTGGAAACATCAACGGCTTTCTGAAGAAAAAAAAGAAGAGATGCGAATTAATGGTGAATTAGAAAATTTAGAATCAAAAGTAATTAGGCAGGGATTGGATCTTAAAGGAGGTATGTACATAGTGCTCGAGGCTGATATTCCTTCATTGATTTTAAATCTTGCCTCAGTAAGAGATGATAGGCTATTAAATATAATTGAAAAAACTAAGGCTAAAGCTTCAAATCCCAATTTTGATATTTTTAAAATTTTTGAAAACGAAGTTAAAGAAGATGGTATAAAGTTATCTCGATATTATCATGAGTACGGTGCATCTTTAGAAGATATTTTAATGGCCTTAAAAACAGAATCAGATGATGCAATTAATAGAGTTCTTGAAATATTACAAAATAGAGTTGATCAGTTTGGAGTATCTGAGCCCACTATTCAAAAACAAGGAAAACATCGAATTGTTGTTGAACTAGCAGGAATTAAAGATTCAGAGCGTGCAAGAGCACTATTACAAAGTACTGCTTTGCTAGAATTTTACTTAGTTAAAAACAACTCGATCACCAGCCAACTTATTTCTCAATTAGATGAAATTCTTAAAAATGAAACTAATAAAGATGAAATTTCAATTAAACCAGGTTCTTCTGACAAAAAAAATGAAAACCAAAATGATAATAATGAAACAAAACAAGTATCTGAATTATTTTCTCAAGAAGAAACTTCAGACAAAGATTCTCTATTATCCGAAGAAGTCAAAAATATTTTTGACGATGCTCCTTTCTCGAGCCTTTTAACAGCTCTTCCTGGTGATATAGGCGTTGATCAAAAAAATATTTACCCACTAAAAAAATTAATTGAAAATACAAAAGTTCAAAAAATATTAAGTAATGCTAATGGCCAAATATTATTCAGTCAAGAAGCAAAAGCAGCTGCTCCAAATTCTCCTGAAAAATTTTACCGGCTATACTATTTGGAGGATCAACCGGAATTAACTGGTGGTATTATTGAGGAAGCTAATGCTGATTTAGGTTCGATAGGAAGTGGATCCGCAGGGCAATCTATTGTCTCTTTATCTATGAATGCTCAAGGTTCAAGAACATGGTCACGGGTCACTGGTGCAAATATCGGAGAGCGAATTGCAATTGTTCTTGATAACAAGGTTCATATGGCTCCATCAATAAGAGAGAAGATTCCTAGTGGTAAAACACAAATAGAGGGGTTTACAAACATTAATGAGGCCAAAGATTTAGCTATAATTCTTCGAGCAGGAGCACTACCAACACCAGTCAAAATTATAGAAGAAAGAATTGTTGGTCCAAGTTTAGGTACAGATTCAATTACAAAAGGAACTCAAGCAGTAATTTTTGGTCTATTAATTGTTTTAGTTTTTATGATCATTTATTATAGACTTGCAGGAATCATAGCAAACTTTGCGTTAATTTGGAACATTTTGCTTGTTCTTGCAGTCCTAGCATCTCTGCAAGCTACATTGACTTTACCTGGAATTGCAGGTTTAATTTTAACGGTTGGTATGTCAATTGATGCCAATGTTATTATTTTTGAGCGGATTAGAGAAGAGTTAAGAAAAGGTAAAACTCCCAGATCCTCAATTGATTCAGGCTACGACAGAGCAATTACTACAATTATTGACGCGAATGTTACCACATTGATTGCTTCTCTAGTTCTGTATCAATTTGGTACTGGGCCTGTTAAGGGTTTTGCTACAGTATTATTTTGGGGCATTCTTATCAGTATGTTTACAGCTGTCTATATTACGCGAACTATTCTTAATACATATATTTCTAAAAAAAACCTTACTAAACTTAGTATCTAATCATGAGAATTATTAAAGACACAAGCATTAATTTTATGGGGAAATCAAGCATTACAAAAATAGTTTCTATTGTAGTGATTACCCTAGGCATTATTTCATTAGTTATAAATAAGGGACCAAAGCTAAGTATTGATTTTAAAGGTGGAACACTAATTGCTGTAAACTATACTGATAATATTGATATTGATGATGTTAGATCTTCAATGGGAGAGGTAGAGATTGAGGGGCAAGTTTTTGATTTTAGTATGGCAGAGATTAAACACTTTGGAGATTTATCTAATGTCGCTATCCGGATTGCAAGCTTTGATAGCGAACCAAAAAACTTTGCTAAACATCTTGTTGAAAAAATGGCAAGTTTATATCCAGACTTAATTCCAAAAGATGGGAATGATTTCATTCTATCAATCGAAAAGGTAGGTCCAAAAATTGGAGCAGAATTGAGAGGTGATGCAATCATGGCTGTAGTAAGTGCTCTACTTTTAATCCTAGTATATATAACTATTAGATTTGAATTAAAATATGCTGTGGGAGCTATAGCGGCGTTAGCTCATGATGTTTTAGTAACTCTTGGTATTTTTTCTCTTTTTGGTTATGAAATATCTCTTGCTGTCATAGCTGCTTTTTTAACAATTGTAGGATATTCATTAAACGACACGATTGTTATTTTTGATCGAGTTCGTGAAAACGCAAGATTGCTAAAAAAGTCTGCGTTAATATCTGTGATAAATCAGAGTATAAATGATTCATTAAGTAGAACAATCGTAACCTCTCTTACAACATTTTTTGTTGTGCTTATTCTTTTCGTATTCGGAGGTGAGGTCTTACACACCTTCTCATTTGCTATGATCGTAGGTGTGATTGTTGGCACTTACTCTAGTATTTTTGTTGCAAGTCCAGTGGTTCTTTACATGGATAAAAATTAATCCGATTTATTAAAAACTAAGAATCATTATTTGGTTCATGATACAACCCTTGATGAGTATTTTTTCCATAATGGAAAATCCTTTACAATTGATTGTACCTTAAATATCTCACTCTTTTTTAAAAAAGTTCTTCAAGAAGACTCTTTGATTAAATTTGGGGAAGTTCAATCATATAAACAAATAGCAAAATCATTAAAGAGAAAAAAAGCATTTAGAGCTGTTGCAAATGCTAATGCAAATAACCCGATACCTATTATCATTTCTTACCACAGGGTAATTAAATCATCTGGAGAAGGAGCCTTAGACTTTATCGTTGATACTCGAAATGAAAATATAAAACTATTAGCGTCTACTTTAGTTCTTGACAGTACTGAAGGTGAGGTAAAA
>NZKX01000139.1 GCA_002694025.1 Fidelibacterota bacterium
ATCGGAGGTAGATCGTAGGTTTTTTGGTTTTAAACCCATTTCCCTTTTTAAACTTAAATAGTTAGTTATTTCTCCGTTACACATTACTACATATCTATTTGATTTGGATACTATTGGTTGGTTTGCATCATTTGTTAAGTCTAAAATAGATAATCGGTTAAATCCTAATTGCAAGAATGGTTCTTCATCTGTTTTTTCTTTAAGATTATTATAGTAGCCAATCATATCAGGACCTCTTCTAGCACTCAATTTTAGTATTGAATAAAACTCATTTTTTGGAGAATGGCTTAGCCCAAACTCACCTAAGAGACCACACACTATCGATCCTCACTAATTTCTAAATCTAAATAATCTTCATAAATGGTAGTTAATTTTTTTTTTTATAATAGAATAATCATATTCAAGCATATGAAGCCGGGCTTTCTTTGACAATCTTTTAAATCTTTCATTGTCTTCAAGAATATTTATGCAAGCGTTTGCCATTCTTTTATAATCTTTTGGAGCAAACGCTAAGACTGCCTCAGTATTAATGTAATCTGATAGATTTGGAAAAAAATTGGTTACAACTGGAAGTCCCGATGAAAGGGCTTCATTTAAAGTTTGACTTGATCCGCCTTCTAGTAGGGGAAGCAAAAGAATGCTTGCTCTATTGTAAAGGTTTCTAAATTCCTCTTCTTGCAAAAAAGGAAGTAACTCAACATCGGGAAAATCTGAAAAATAATCTTGCACATCTATTGCTCCAGCAAGCTTTAATTGGATATTTGGATTTTTATACTTGAGAATTTGATAAATATTTCTAAGAGTTTTATAGTCTCGTCGGTTGTTACCTACACAAATTATCAGATCTTTATCTCGGTTTTCTTGATTTTTTGGTGGACGAAATGATTGAGTGTCAATACCAAGAGGTAAGTAGGCCAATTTATCGCGACTTATGAACCTACTCAAATAATCTATCTGAGCTTTTCCTGAACACGTTAATAGGTCTGCATTTTTCAAGTGATGTTTATTAGGCATTCTTCTTTCAAGCTCTTCTAATGAAAAAAATAAATTAATAATAATTTTCAAACCAAATATTTTTTTCAATAGAAAACTATAGTAGTAATCATGATCACCAAACCAAAAGTGAACAATTTTTATATTTTCAAATATAGACTTTCTGAAAACATTCAATTCGAGTCCCACGCTCAAGGATGAATAACAACTATTGCCAGTCCTATATTTTAAATACCTATAAATCCGATTATCAAATCCATTCAAATCCTCACTGGTGACCTTGATCGATCCAGGAAAAAACTGCAAAAGATTATGAAACGTATTATTTTCACCCATTGTACTCCAATTACGACCAACAAACATTAAATTATTATGAGATATTTTTTTCATCCAGTCCTTAAAAAGTAAAATTTTATATGATTTTATATTAGTTTGCCAATTATTCTTAATGCATATCTTGCCTTGGACATTTTTTCTTCTTTTAAAATTTCATTTAATACGGGCGTATTACCACCATTTTTTATAGCTACTTTTGCGTAAAATGCCGCTTTATTCCTTTTTCTTATGGTGCGATAATGTCTAGCTAATTTTTCATATACATAAAATAAGGCTTTTTTCTTTCTTTTGTTATTGCAAAAATAAATAGGATGCCTTGCAATTATTATACTTATGACTTTTGGCCACCTTGACATGTTTCTACTAATAACATTATTATCGTGATTTCTCCTATGGTAAATAATTTTTTTAGTTTCAGCTCCAACAATTTTTTTTTCATATACTGATAGCCAAAAATCCCAATCTGCAGCAAAGTAATTTAATTCTTTAGCATATCCACCTAGACGAAAATACATTGAAATTTTGATCGGCATTATAGCAGAAAATAGAGCAGATGTTGTTAAAACCTCAGGATCATTTGATGGTTCCATTACATATGAAGAAAGTTTAGAAAAATGCTTAGTTGGACCATAAATAAATTCAGCATTAGGATTTTGATTTATTGTTTTTAAGATTTCATCAATTGCGTAATGAGGAATTATATCATCACTATCGAGTTGAAAAAACCATTCCGATGTAGATAGCCTTATAGCCTTATGCCTTGCCTGCTCGGCTCCCTTATGTGTTTTACATTTATATTTTAAAAATTTTGGATGATTAAATGCATCAAAAATTTTTTCAGTTGCTACATCTGCGCCTTTATCAAGAACAAATATACACTCCCAATTATCTACAGATTGATTTATTAAGGAATTAATTGCCTCGTATATATAATTAGGGTTTTTATAAGCAGTAATTCCAACCGATATTTTTGAAATACTCAAAATCTTTTTAACCTTACTTCATAATGTTTCAATGAAAATAGAAAATAATTATTCAAATTCAGAAGTGTTATAAAGAAATATCCTGCACAATTTTTTATATAAATTTAGGATTAATGAAAATTCATAAAATATAATAGGAAGTTTTCCTAAGTTTCTATATTTATAATATTTTGTTCGTTTTTTTAAAATCATTCCATCTTCTATAAAATAATTTGCATCTAACAGGTTTAGTACTCTATCACCATGCAAATCCAAGTTAATTAACCCGTCTTCTTCAATAGGAATTTTATCCCTGTCAAAAATTTTAGGATTATTTTTTAAATTGTGAAAATTAAAATGATGATTTTGGTGGACTGCTAGAACGTCATTTGAAATATCTACGACAGACATAAATTTTCTTCTAGCGTACCAAACTAACCAATTATCATAGCCTGGTCTTCCAACTACAAAATCTGGTATTTTCTTTAATGAATTTTTTCTAAATATAAAATAATCGATTGCTGCAGGAGATTTTTTTTTACTTTTAGATTTTGCTTTTTCCCAAAATTTTGACAATGCTTTAGGTTCATCAAAATTAATTAATTCTTCAATTCTTAAATCAAATCTGTAACCAATTAAAAGAAATTTTGCTAACACATTATTTGCTTTTTTGACCACGCTAATTACTTTCTTTGGAAGAAGAATATCCGAATTAATAAAAAGTAATATATTGTATGAGGCGACAGCATTGGCTTTTAAAAATAAATCTGAAAGAAGAGGCACTCCGTTTTTTGAACATTTAACATCAGGGTAGTAAATACCCTCCACTTCATCAGAAATTTCTTTAGCACCTTTGGAATCTCCAAAAATAATGATTTCTATATCATTTGAAAGATGTCTCCAACTTCTGATAGCATTTTTTTGAATAATATCAAAAATCCCTTCAAAATTTTTTGGGGTACAGAAAATAGTAATCATGTTTTTTCATTTTTTTTTATTTTTCTTTAAAAAAAGTTTTGACTTTTATGATAAAATTATCAACATCCCAGTCTCTAACCAAAAACCTAGGCAATTCATAAATATTTGAATCTTTGTGAACTAACCCTTCAAAATTAGAAAAGGCATATTTAAAATTCTTTTTTACAATTTTTAAAGTATCATTATTATAATGAATTTTATTTCCAAAAGGATATGCAAAAATTTCGACATTCTTTCCTACTCTTGCATCGAGACTTTTTTTACCAATTTCAATTTCTTTTTTCTGATTATCATAACTTAGTTTTGATAAATTAAAATGGTTTATGGTGTGAAAACCTAATTTGTGATAATCTATCAAATTTTTTTCATCTAAATATGAGAAATCCCTGGTCTCATTTGTAAGGTCTGAAAGAGATTCTAAGAGACCGTTGCTCTCAAAATGATTACTTTCCTCCAAAGCCCTAGCCATTAAATAAAACGCTTTGTTTCTTTTGAAAGGAAATTTTGCTTTAGTTATATCCCAATTACGCAAAGTTTGTATTGAATTAGAATCTATATACTCTTCAATCCTAAAAGCGTATCCTCGATTAGCTAATATATTATTAATCTCCTTATATACTTTATTTTCAACATGTTGATGATGAAATAATAGTTTTGAAAGAATATCCCACCAGTGTTTTTTTTTCCTAATTGAAATAAAAAACATTGCTGAGATGAATTCTTTTTTTAAAAATTGCATTGTATCCTTATAACTAGAATATCCATCATCAAATGTTAATAATATAGAACGCCTAGGCAAATTTTTCCTTTTGGTTAATGATTCAAATAATTGGTCTGGGTGAATGATATGTGCAAATTCTTTCAAGAAGTCTATATGTTTGAAAAAATTATTTTTTGAGACTGTAATTTTTACTGGATCCGTAATATAGTTTTCAATTCTATGATAACATAAAATGACAAGCTTAGGCCATAAGGCTTTTCTAGATCTGTAAATGAAACTTCTCAAAACACCTATATTAGTCAGACCAAGAAAGTTTTGGGGCAATCAAACCTCCCCATTTATCTTTAAATTTCCCTTTCACTGAATTTTTATTTTTATAAAATGCAGTTTCGA
>NZKX01000069.1 GCA_002694025.1 Fidelibacterota bacterium
TCACGAACGGATTCAGATAAATCTTTTTTCGGATCGCCATGATAATCTTCTCTATGAAATGATACCAAGGCTTTCTTATTTACATTCCAAAACCATGATTTTTTTAAAAAACTATTCACGGTGTTTAAATCAATATATGCCATAAATAATGGATATTTGAAAAAGTGGTTAAATGGCGTAAATCTTCTGTGCCCTACTACTCCAGTATATAAATAATTTTTTTTGGATAAGCTCATAAAGTTTCACCAAATTGGCTGCATACATCCAACGCACTAACCACACCATCCTCATGAAAACCATTGTGCCAATATGCACCACAGTAATAGGTATTATTTTGTCCACTTATTTCTCTTTTACGCTTTTGCGCATTTATACCATCCGTTGTAAAAAGAGGATGCTCATAACTAAGATTCTTAATAATTTTATTTTTATTAATCATTTCTAGTTTATTTAAAGTAACGCAGAAGGTTTTGGAAGACTTGAGACTTTGTAGAATATTCATGTTATAGGTAAGGGCAACTGGATCATTTGTGTTACCATCTAAAAAATAATTCCAGCTAGACCAAGCTAATGTTCTTTTAGGCAAAATTGAGTGGTCATAATGTAGCACAGCATCATTCCGCTGGTAAGGGAGTAAGCTAAGAATTTCTTTTTCTTTTTCTGTAGGATGCTGTAATAATTTTAAGGCCTGATCGCTATGTGTAGCCAAAACAACTGCATCGAATTGCTCTTCTTGATTATCTGGGCCAAATTTTATTATAACTGATTTTTCTTTTCTAAGTATAGTATGTACAGGAGTCGATGATCTTATATCTTTTTCGAACCCTGAAATAATTTTTTTCACGTACTGCTTTGACCCACCTTTAATAACCCACCATTTAGGTCTATCTAGAATTTGCAAAAAACCATGATTCTCAAAAAACCTAATGAAAAATATAGCTGGGATATTTAACATATTAGACGGCCTTGTTGACCAAATTGCAGCTCCAATTGGAATTATGTAATTATCAATAAATTCTTCCGAGAAATTGTTTTTGAACAAGTATTCTCCTAAAGTCATTTCCTTTTTTAAGCTTGGCAAGTCTCTTCTAGCTTCTTTATTAAATCTTTTCATACCTCCTAAAATCCGAATGAATGAAGGCCTAAACAGATTAGATCGTTGGGCAAACAATGCATTTAATGAATGTCCCGCATATTCTAGATTTTTGTTAGGCGATTTTACACTAAATCCCATTCTTGTTAATTGCCTCTCAACACCTAATAAATCCAAAAGTTTTATAAAGTTTGGATATGTTTTTTCATTATAAACAATAAATCCAGAATCAACATTCCAAATTTTGTTATCGTTTTCAATCTCATGAGTGTGAGTATGACCTCCGATATAATCATTTTTTTCAAATAAAGTAATATCATGTTTACGATTCAAAAGATAGCACGCTGTGAGCCCAGAAATTCCTGATCCAATAATTGCAATTTTCATTTTTTCATTAATTTAAATAGTTTATTTTGACCAAATTTGAGGCACTTTTTGTATCAGAGAAATATCGTATCCAATTTCAGATAAATTATCTAAAATCAGATTATAACGCTTTTCTTCTATTTGGGGATCTCTTGCCATGATCCATACATACTTTTTGGATGGATAGCCAATAACAGTGTAACTATAATCTTCATCTAACTCAATTATTAGAAAAGGCATTTTAAAAGGCCAAAGAAATTGCATTCTCCACTCGGCGTTACTTTCATTATTAAAAACGAAACCTTTTGGGTGATATATTTTTTTTTCACCTTCAGGAGATCCTTTGTAAAATGAAAAAGTGGTATTTATTGTTCCATCATCAGCAAGCTTGTAGGACTCTACTGCATTTGTAGCATCTTTTTCAATAAAAGTTGGAATATTTGCAATGACATACCAGTCTCCCATATATCTTTCTAAGTCAACGTACTCTACTGTTTTCATTTTTTCTGTACCTTCTAATTCAGATCCATTATTACAATTAGTTAGTGCAATGGAAAGCAAAATGCTAATGAAAAATTTAAAAAACATAAAATAATATTATTAGTTTAATTTCTTTTCAGGTACCTATTTTGAGCCTCGGCAATAGCATCCTCAAAAATATTCACCACCGAGGTTTTATTAATTAAATCAATTAGAAAAGTTGGCAATGATCCTCCTGGATCCATATAAATACGATATGAAAAAGAAGTTTTGTTGTTAAATTGATTTTCAGCTACCCAAAGTCCTGCTCCGTGATTAAGGTATGTAGCAGAGTGATCTTTCTTTTTTAAGATAGGTCGTTGTTCATTCAGTAAGTACCAGTGGATAATTGAAATACTATCATCATCCTTAAAGCCACTAGGATACATGCGGAAAAAATATTCTCTATTATCAAAGAAGGGTATATTGATCGGAATAAATTGGTACCCATCGACAAATTCGGTTGTTCTTTTTATCTCATTTGAAATAAAAGAACCTGAACTTTTCAAGAACTGTTTATAATTATTTATGTCCATGATAACATCCTGCAATATTTCTTTTGGGAGATTTATCTCTTTTTTTACCATCACTGCAAATAGGTCCCTACCTGGAATTTCTTTGATGCTAACTAAATTATTTGAAGAAGAATCTATTACTTCCCACCCATTGTTATCATGTAATGAATTTAAAAGGTTAGTTGGTTTTGAACCTAGATTTCCTGAAAAAACAAACTTTGAGAATGTAAATAGAAGGGAAAGGCAAACAGTGTAATATTTTTTCATTAATTACTACCTATTACCAATTTTTCATTTACCCAATACATAACAGGAACAGTCAATCCATAATAAATTGAAATAATTACTATAGCAGTAATTGGAGCGACATCGAATTCTATTGCACCAAACTTTACACCTGCTAGGTAGGATAAGGGACCAGAGATTATTCCCAAAATAGCTGATGCCGCATAACGATTATGGAGCCATGCAAGTGAATGGTTTACGGTCGCAGAAAATCCACACCACATAGAGGTTATCCATAATGGAGCAATATTAGTGTCTGGAAAATATGTTCCGTTGTAAGTAAGTATTCCAAAATAGGCCATGCTTGTATCAATTAAGGTCCCAATAAATCCAAATAAAATAATTAACTTTAATTCAGCGTATTTATTTAAAACACGGACTACATGTATTGCCAAAAATGTAAGCATTAAAATCGGCCCCAAATATATCATTCCAGCTTTAACACCGAGCACACACCCCCACCATGAAGCTTGAAATCCTACTATATTAAAAATCTTATTCATGGGATAAGTCTAATTTAAACAGGGGATGACATTTTTAAAATATAATATTGAGCGTTATGGACGTTTTTTTAAACTAGGAATGCTGAATAAAATCATCATAAGCGTATAAAAACAAATCCCTATAAATAACATTATAATAAAGTAATATGGCCAGTCAGGCATAAGTAAAGTAAAGTTCACTCCTTCAGGTTTATCAAATGTAAACATATAATTGCTACCGATTACATAGTTTATGGAAATAATTATTAAGACTAAAAACGTAGTCCACTTTATCGCATCCAAATAATCATACCAAGTAGGTCTATAACCATCTATAACGATACTAAGCATTATAAAAATCACTAGGCCATGGGCAAAAAAATAATGGATAGATATATATATTTGATCCATTTGAGATAAATTGGTGTTAATAAATGCAAAAAGAGACCCTCCAAACCCTGCAAAAAAAAACCAGTTTTGCAATATCCTAGAATCCTTATTTCGATTGTAAACAGGAATCAATAAAGCAGATATGTAACACATTTCTAATGGAAGAGAGGTTGTATGAGACCAAGATCCATAATAAAACATACTTACTTGAAATGCTAGTTCATTAAACACAACGAGATATCCAATAGTTTCAAGAATAACTTGTTTTGTTTTCTCAGAGCTATTGTTATAAACCCATGCTACAGCAATACACAACACTGTACTAATCATACCAAAAACAACATGCTGGCTTGGTAGTGAAAGAATAATATTTAAAACATCATTTAACATCTTAATTCAAACAAAATAAAATATTAAAATTATATTAAAATTTTAACCAGTAATTTATTTTGAAGTAGGCCGCATTTTCTTTTTCTAAATTCCATATTTTATCTGAAAAATTATAATCACTCCTTTGGTTAAGATTATATACAAGATATAACGTGCTTCCAGGTAAATATTCCCACCTAAGCACAAAAGTCCCAACGGTGTTAAATAACCTAAAGTCAGGATTTTCGTTTCCAGAAATTCCTAAATAATCATAAGGCTCTATGTCCATAGTTTCTGGTTTTTTAAGGCGGAAAAATGATCTGTAGTCCAAATCAGCATAAAATGGTTGCGCATAACACTGGAAGGTTAATTTTGAAGAGAATGTCCAGTCAATTCGGATATTTACATCCTTTGTGATAAGGATCGAATTCGCGTAAACTCTAGCTGTATCATAGACATTTTCAATTATATCAACCCATCTCATATAGCTGGGGCTTTTGTCTTGCATAAAACTTAATTCAAAGTTTAATTTTTCTACCGGTTTAGCTTGTAACCATATATTGGTACGATAACCGCTACCTCTTTTTCTTCCATATCCTGATCCTATTTCAGCCCCTAATATGATTTTTTTTCTGCGATCAGTGCTTATTGATGGACCCCCATACCCCCATAATTCTGTTTTATATACCCATGCGTTATCACTTCTAAAAACATCCTCATCATTGAACCCGGTTAAAAATAAATTGCCAAAGAAACCAACCCGCCAATAATTAGAAAATAAATTACTTTGCTCGAATTCAACTTCTCGATCTAAAATTAATCCACTCCCATTCCAATTTTGAGTATATTTAAACTCTATATTATTATTTATAAAATGACCCCAAGGCTCTTGTTTCCTAAATTCTAAACGAGCACCTCCCCAGGTAATATCATTCCTTCTAATGAAACCTAAATCATTGATGTCAAATTTGTTATCAAAGGAGCCAAGCCAAATTCTTGCACTCCACCAATCAGGATCAAGATAACCAACATTAAAACGAAATGCCCTACCACTACTATTGTTAACATTAGACCCAATAATTTGCCCGCTAGAAAAGAGCCGATTATCTAAAAGATTTAATTTCCAGTCCCCGCCAATTACATTTGCGCCTACTGTATCCTTTCTAAAGACATTAGTACCCATAATTCCTATTTTAGATATTGCATTGAAAAAAGGTAATTCAAAACGCCCGATTGAATAAATTGTTCTAGGTTCAACAATAATTTTTTTTGCAGAAATAGAATCATTTAAAAAAGCACTTTCTTCTTTTGTGATTGCATTTATAATCCCATAATTTATGTTGGATGCTGTGCTTCCCATAATCTTTGTGGCAGCTATAATGGTTGTATAATTAGATAATCCGGTTAATTCGCCCTCATTAGGAGTGAAAAAACTTGGTCTTTTACCAATTCGCCTTGAATTAAATAAATTTATCCGCTGAGAAAAAAAATCTGATCCCTCTGAAAAAAATGGTCTTTTTTCATCATAAAATATCTCATATGCAGTGAGATTTAATACAGAAGGGTCGGCTTCAACCTGACCGAAATCAGGATTGAGAGTAACCTTCATTATAGCATTTGAAGTTATTCCATAACGAGCATCTAAACCTATCTCCGTATCAATATTTTCTTTGCCTCCTGTTAGAAAATAGGGAACTAATTCCAATTGACTTGCATTTGGGATATTACTTAATCCGTTTAAAACTCCTAGAGGTAACATAATTCCACGAACAGATTTTTCCTTACCTGGCCAATTAACTGTTTCTTGTAATCGATGTATCTTTCTTTCAAATGAAATTCCCCAAACCATGTTTTCAGTATTATCAAATTGAAACATTGAAAATGGGAATTTAAACTCTGCAGTCCAACCTTGGTCACTGAATGCTACTGCAACATCCCATACTGCATCCCATGTCCTATCATATTCATTATCCCCTGCAAGGGCAACGTCAATAATTGTTCCAGAAGCATTCACACCACAAAAATAACCGTTATAATCGTCATTCCTAGAGTCAATAGTCACTCCCATCCAGTCAGAGTTATTCCCAAAACCATCCATCCAACTATCTCTTCTTGCCAATGTTTTTTTTATCAATTTTGGCTTTGAGTCAAAAGCTTCAAGAAAAACATACAAATTTTTATCATCATACATTACTCTTGCTGTTGTTTTTTCGGAAGGTAGAGATAACTCCAGTGGATCAATTTGAAAAAACTCTGAATTTGGCGAACAATTAGCCCATTCACCCAAATCTATATTACCATTAATTATTGGCGGAAATTCAGATCGATATGCTTTGATATTTTTGTGCCTTAATGAATCAGGGTTTACACTGATTAAATAATCCTTTTCAATTAAAACAGCTAGACATACAGTATGGACAAAAAGAAATGCTGCGAGGAAATTTTTCAAGATAAATTACTTTCCTTAAAGAGATTAATGAGAATGTGAACCCCAATTGTAACTCAGATAAATTATACCAACTAATACGATTAAATAGCCACTAACTAAATCTAAATTTATTTTTTTTTCAACAGATTCTATTTTTGATAAAAACATTCTTTTTGTAAAACTAAACAGCGAAACTAAA
>NZKX01000070.1 GCA_002694025.1 Fidelibacterota bacterium
ACCTATAAAATTTCTAAAAAGCACGGATTTACTTCAGCAAAGAAACCAAAAACAGGTTTCTATAATTATGCTGACATTGATGATAGCTTTTTAATTACAATTCATCATTGGATGAAATGGTATAAATTTGGTTTTACTAGACTTTGGGATAATCTTTCAATTGAAATTAGGAATGGTAGGATGACTAGAAGTAATGCAATTGAAATTATAAAGGGAATTGGTAATGAGAACCCTGAAAGGGAAATAGGCCTGTTTTGTAATTATTTAAATATAAGTAAGGATGAATTTTTTAATATAGCATCTAGGTTCCGTAATCATAATATTTGGTCTAAAAACTCAAGAGGTGATTGGTACATTAAAGACTTTTTAATAGATAATTGGATTTGGACCAATTGAAGATTCATATTAAAAAACCTGCTCGTTCGTTTTTTGTTGGGAAGAATGATAAAATAAAAATAAATGACTGTGGTTCGGTTATTCTTGAAAATAACGAACAAATTACTTTCTTAACAGATTGTAATAAAGAATACGACGTCATCAAAAAAGATTGGGGGTTTTATGCTACTCCCTCCATAAATAATCGTTTACTTAGACAAGGCTTTAAATGTGCTTTGGTTAAAAATAAAGATGGCTTTCTCTACGTAATGTTGGTAATGGAAAATAAATTAAAATTATTTGAAAGATACATCGCAAATGAAGAGAATCATCTTGTAATGTGGCTGGATGAGCTATAAATACATTTATGGGTTTGGCAATATTAGGTGATTTAATGCTTGGAAGACATCAAGCTCCATTGATTAATGAGCATGGTATTGAAGGAATTTTAGGTGATATAAAAGAAACTTTAGGAAAAAGAAAAATAATTGCAAATTTAGAGTGTCCCCTCATAAAAGTCAGCAAAACAAAAAAGAAAGAAAGTAGTTTTTCAAAATTATATGGGTCTGAAATACTAGCCAAACAATTATCGAATTATGGTTTTGAAGCACTTAGCTTGGCAAATAATCATATTTTTGACTTTGGTAATCGTGGTTTAATTAATACTCAGAAAATTCTTAATCAAAATTCTATTAAATTTTTTGGTGCAGGGTTAAATAAGGCAGCTTCCATTACTCCTGCAGTTTTAGAAGTAGATAAATATACGATCGCCTTTTTAGGATTCAGTTTTTCAAATCCTGCACAAGAAAAAAAATCTGGTGTAGCATATTTATATGATGATACAGTCAATACTGCCATTAAAAAAGTAAAAAGTGAGGTTGATTTTCTTATTGTGATGCCTCATAGTGGAATTGAATTGTATCAATATCCGCTTAAAAGGGACCAAAAAATTTATAGAAGAATGATAGAATTAGGGGCAGATTTGGTTGTAGGTAGCCAATCACATTGTATCCAAGCTATGGAAATTTATCGTAAAAAAACTATATACTATGGTATAGGAGATTTACTATTTGATCACTTTCATAGGGATACAAAACTTGATTTCACATCAAATAAATCTCATTCTAAAAAATTCTGTATAGAACCAAGCTTTTCTCTTATGCAACATAGTCTTATAATTTTAATTGATATTATCGCAGGTAAATTAGTTGTTAAGCATGAAACTGTTAAAAATAAAGATGGACATAACCCCAAGGTGCTCACCCAAAAGAATAAAGAACTTTGGATGAATAAATTTGGTACCTTAAACTATAATTTAAAAAATAGTAATTCTATAGAAAAGGAAAGAATAGCTATAGAAAAAAAATTACTTGTAGATTTAAAAAGCAGAAGGGTTATTTAAAATCTTAAAATATTTTCTGATTTACAACCAAAAAAAAGTTATCTCCAATGAAAATAATTTACATTTTTCAAAGGCGCTTAATTTTTATTCTTCAAACTCTAGACAAGATTTAGGATATAAGTTTTTCGATGGATTTAATCGTCATATGAAAGGGTTTATTGTTTATGATAGGCAAGGAAAAGTCAACCAAAACTTTATAGAAAATAATAAAGTAAAAATAATCATAAGCGGTGCTCCATTGACTGGGTCTAAAGTTCAAAGTGCAGAAACTATATTTAAAATTTATGCAAAGTATGGTATAAAAATTTTAGCAAATAAAATAGATGGAGGTTGCTCCCTAACTATAATAGATAATCAAAATCAATCTATAAATGTAATTCGGGATAGAATTGGCCTATCGCCTATATATTATGTCAATCATGATGGTTTTTCATGCAGTACTAATTTAGGTCCAATAATTAAATCGGGAATTATTAAAAATGACTATAATAAAAAAGTTATAGGTAAGTATGCTTCTTGTAATTTTCGAGCAAACTATGGATCGGATGACACTTTTTTTAATGGTGTCAAACAAGTATTACCATCAAATTTTATTACTTATAAAAAAAATAAATTATTTACAAAAAAATATTGGACCCTCGAACCAAACGATAATTATTTAAAATTTAGAGGTAAAAAATTATCAACCTATTTTTATGATAGAATAAAAGATTCAATTAAAAATTATTATTATGCATTCTCAAATGAAAAAGTGGTTGTTGCATTGAGTGGAGGAGTTGATTCGGGTACTATAATTGGTATGCTTCATGAAATCAGTGCGCAAAGAGTCGATGCCGTATCCTTAAGCTATGAAGAAAATACTGAGCATGATGAATCTAGTTTGATAAAATTTAGTGTTAGAGATCACGCTAGAAATTGGTATGATTTGAAACTGGATCCGATGGAACTGCGGGATGATATGGAAACTTATTATAATAAGTTTGATATTCCATTGGCAACAATAAGTATATACGGATATGATTATCTAATTCGAAAAATATCAGAATTAGGATATAAAAATATTTTCACAGGAGCAGGCGGAGATTATCTGCAAGCAGGTAATTATCCATGTTTTTTATACTATTTTGCAGATTTAAAACTATCTAAATCACAATTATATGAGAAAGAAGTCGACTTATGGATTAAAAATCATGGAACGGAGGAGTTTCCAAAATCAATAGGTACCGTTGAATCTTTTTTTAAAAAAAATATCGATTTCTCTCAGCCTGGAAAATTAAAAAGAAGAGAATTATTTTTACCTTCAGGAAATATTTTGAATAAAGATTTTTATAGAGATATTGGTGATGTTCGATATAATGTTGTAGAATCTTATGGATCATATTTAAGAACATATTTTGCCCAAGAGCTATTTTATGAATCAGTGCCTCCAGGTGTTGACGCTGAAGATATGATTAATTGGAATTATGGTACTAAAATGATTTCTCCATTTTTTTCAAAATCCTTAATTGAATTAGGTTGGCAATTACCTCCAGGACAGAAAATAAAAAATGGTATAAATAAAGTTTTATCTAGGAAAAGTTTAGCTGGAACTTGTGCTCAAGAAATTCTTAAAAGAAAACAAAAAAGTGGATTCAATGCTCCATTTGATATGTACATCAAATCTCAGTTGAAAGATTTTGCGCTCGATATATTGCATTCTAAGTCATTTGTTGAAAGAGGTATCTATAATCTAAAAAAGTTTGAAAAAATTAAGATCGATCATATCGAAGGAAGAGAGAGTCATATGATGTTACTTTGGCAAACCATAAATCTTGAACTTTGGATGCGTGCTTGGGTTGACAATTAAACTAGTTATAATATTCTCTTATTTATGTGTGGATTACTTGGATTAGTAGCAAAAAGAAATAAAATTATTCATTACAAATCGTATTTAGATAATGCTCTAGATACTTTGACACATAGAGGACCTGATCAATCAGGAGTTTATTATAATGAAAAGATTTATTTAGGTCATAAAAGATTATCTATCATCGATCTTGATGGTGGGGAACAGCCTATGATCTCAAGCGATGGACGTTATATTATTGTTTTCAATGGAGAAATATTTAATTTCAAAAAAATAAAAACCTCCTTGAAAAATAAAGGATATTTTTTCAAGACTAATTCAGATACCGAGGTAATTTTAAACGCCTTCAATTATTTTGGGTACGAATGTCTTAAATATTTTAATGGAATGTTTTCAATTGCAATATGGGATTCATTAAAAAAAGAGTTGTTTTTAGCTAGAGATCGGTTTGGCATTAAACCTTTGTTTTATGCCAAACAATCAGATACTATAATTTTTTCATCAGAGATTAAGGCAATCTATAAAACTGGATTATTAAACTTTAAACCAAAGTATGATAATTTTAACGAATTTCTTGTTTTTGGATATATTTCAGGTGAAGAGACGATGCATTATAATATCAATGAATTAGAACCTGCACATTACCTTATATGGAGTGATAGAACTTTTACTAAGAAACAATACTGGAATCTAAAACCAGAGAAAATA
>NZKX01000071.1 GCA_002694025.1 Fidelibacterota bacterium
CTTTTAACCACTTTTTAACAAATATTCCTTTTTTTTAGGGATTACCACACTAATTTTTTCATTATATATTGACATTCTGTGCTCTTTTTGCTAAGATTGTGGGTAGTTGTGGGTAAAAATCCCAAAAAATCATGACACTTACAAATAATACATTCATAGGCGAGTACACATATTCCTTGGATTCTAAAGGTAGGGTCAATATCCCATCTAAATTTAGGCAAACGCTTTCAACTGATAATCAAAATACATTTGTAATTACTCGTGGGTTAGATTCTTGTATTTGGGTATACCCTTTAGTCCAATGGAAAGAAATTGAAGAAAATTTGCGGAAACTTTCTTCTTTATCAAGCATCCATAGGGCTTTTGTTCGTAATACCGCACGCTATGCAACCCCTTCCACTTATGATAAGCAGGGACGGATTAATTTAACTCCGTCCCTTATAAGTTTTGCCTCGCTTGAAAAGGATGTTCTTATTATAGGCATGGTAAATAAAATGGAAATTTGGGATCCAGTTCAACTAAAAAAAGCTGACGAGAAAATTGAAAAAATAAACCCTGAAGAATATGACGGTTTATCAGATCGAATTATCTTGTGAGGAATCTTCCTGCTCGTTTAGGAGAAACTCCGCATGTTCCTATTATGGTTCAGGAAGCAATCCACTTATTAGAAATATCAAAAGCAGGTACTTATATAGACTGCACAGTTGGTTATGGCGGCCATGCGCGAAATATTTTAAGCCAATTATCAATAAATGGGAACCTAATTGGAATTGATAGAGATAAAGAAGCCATCAAATTTTGTGAAAAAAAACTCTATGCTTTTAGCAATGTTCGATTTTTTCATAGTTCATATAGCAAGATTGGCGAAATTTTGTCTCTTTCTAAAATCAGGAAAGTCGACGGTATGTTACTAGACCTAGGTATGTCATCAGCGCAAATTGATTCAAAAAATCGCGGCTTTTCATACAAAATCGATTCTGCATTAGATATGCGTTACGATATCACTCAAGAACTTAAGGCAAGTGATCTTATTAATAATAGCTCCCAGAATGAGCTGGCGGATATTATATATACTTATGGTGAAGAAAGACGTTCTCGTAGTATTGCGCGAAATATTCATAGAATGCGTCCGATAAATAGCGTGCAGAATTTAGTTGAGGCCATCAGGATATCAACTCCTCCAAATAAAAGGAAAAAAACATTAGCAAGAGTTTTTCAAGCCATAAGGATTAAAGTCAATAATGAATTACATATTTTAGAAGATTTCCTTGCAAATTTCTACGATCATTTATCTCTGGGTGGTAGAATAGTTTTTATTTGTTTTCATTCACTAGAAGATAGAATTGTGAAACATGGACTTAAAAGACTAGCGCTAGGAAAAAAAATGAAAATTCTTACTAAAAAACCACTTATACCCTCCAAAGAGGAATTGCATATGAATAGTAGAAGTAGAAGCGCGAAGCTTAGAGCGGCAGAAAGGATATTGTGATGAAAAGAAAAAGGGTCTCAAAGAAAATTCAAAATTTATTTCAAAGCATTATCTTCTTCGCATCAACAATTCTTGTTATATCAAGTCTAATAGTTTATTTGTGGGTTTATACTGAAATTGATGAAACCTTGTTGCTTATTGAAATACAAACCTCAACTGTTAGAGAATTAGAAAATGAAATTTATGAATTAAAAAACTCAATAGAATCACTTAATCGCGCAGATGCAATAGCAAAAAGAGCAAAAAAAGATCTAAAAATGGTTTTCACTAAACCTGAGACTCTTAACATTCTTTTAACACAAGATAACAATATCATATTTTGACGAGAACATATAAAAAACATAAGGCAAGGATTAACGTAATTATTGTTTCTACAATCCTGTCCTGGTTATGCCTTTGTATTAGATTGTTCCAAGTTCAAATTTTAAATGGATCTGAATACAAATCAGCAGTCATTGTTCAATCTCAAACCAAACAAATACAAAAGCCTAGTAGAGGTAATTTCTTTGATAGAGATAATCGCCCCTTAAGCAGGAATATTTTTCATTACACTCTATCTGCAAACCCTAAAGAAGTAAAAAATAAATTTGAACTCGCAAAAGAAATAAGTTTAGTCACGGGTAAACCAGTAGAGAAATATATAAAAAAATTAAACTCAAAAAAAAGCTTTGAGTATTTAGAAAGAAATCTTCTGCGGAAACAAATTGGAGATTTAATTTCAATTAACTACAACGGTTTAACAGTAGAAAAAAGCTTTAGGCGTTTTTATCCACATAATAAAATTGCAGCCCAATTAATTGGATATACGAATAGTGACAATCAAGGTATTTCTGGTTTGGAAAAATACTTTGAAGATTTATTGAAGGGAGAACATGGGTGGGTGTATAAAACAAAAGGGCTGAGTGGTAAAATTCAACATAAAAGTGGAATGCCATTTAAAAAACCAATAAATGGAAATAATATCCAATTAACAATAGATCTTGAATATCAATCAGTTTTGGAAGAGGAGTTATTTAAACGCCAAATAGAAACAGAGGCTATCTCAGCAACTGGAATTATTTTGAATCCACAAAATGGTGAAATTCTTGCATTGGCTTCCACTCCTGGATTCGATAATAATTATTTTCACAAATCTGACCCAAGCAGACACAGGATTAAAGCAATCACCGATCAATTTGAACCAGGATCTACTTATAAAGTCGTTTCAGCTATATCTGCTTTGGTAGAAAAAAAAATTACTCCCCATGAAGAGTTTAATTGTGAAAACGGTGAATACGAATATTACACAATTCCAATAAGAGATCATCAGCCATATTCAATGCTTTCAGCATCTCAAATAATTCAGCACTCAAGCAATATAGGAATTATAAAAATAATTGAGAAGGCTGGCCCAAAAGCTTTATACAGTATCAGTAGAGATTTCGGTTTTGGATCAAGAACAGGTATCAAATTAGATGGGGAAATAAAGGGGACTTTGAACCCTTTTATTAATTGGAGTGCCGTTTCATTAGGACAAATAGCAATGGGGCATGAAGTTGGTGTGACAGCTATTCAGTTAGCAATGGCATATTGTGCTATAGCTAATGGAGGTTATCTTCTTAAACCAAAACTTATCAGGCAAGTAATTAATGATGAAAATTTGCCAGTATTTATCGAAAAGCCTATAATTGTCAGGAAAATTGCTGATGAAAAGACTATGCGTGAAATTAAAAATATGCTTAGAAATGTAATTTTAGATGGTACGGGAGTTAATGCTGGAATTTCTGGTTGGAAAGTAGCAGGCAAAACAGGAACAGCGCAAAAATGGCTAAATGGAAAATATTCAGATGACAAATTTATTTCAAATTTTGTAGGCTTTTTTCCAGAAAAAGATCCTCAATTATTATCTTTAATAATTCTTGATGAGCCAAAGCAGCCATATCATTGGGGCGGACAAGGAGCTGCAGTTGCTTTCAAAAGAGTAATGAGTAGAATAATAAATATGGATGACTCAATCTCTCCTCCTCTCCATGCAAAAAATAACACAAATTCTAATTTTATTGAAAATCCTAAAAAGATTAATGCAAAACCAGTTAGAGATGATAAAAAAAATAATCTGGTAGCATTATCCACTAAAACAAAAATATCAAATAAAGTTAAGGTTCCAGAATTAAGAGGTCTTAGCATGCGTAAAGCCATGAGCACTTTAAGGGACCAAGGTATTGAATCTCATATGAATGGAAGCGGTAAAGTTGCTTGGCAAAGTCCAAAGCCAGGCACATACGTAGAAATAGGAACCATATGCAAAGTTGGACTTAATTAATGAAATCGCTTAATAAAATATTAAAAAATCTTGGTTTAAATAATAGTGAAATTCCAAAAGTCTTAGTAAGCGGGCTATCAACCAATTCTAAAAATATTCAGAAAGGGGATCTGTTTATTGCAATAAAAGGAAATAAAGAAAATGGTAATTCCTTTATTACTGAAGCGATAATTTCGGGGGCGGTTGCCGTAATAACGGATAGCTCATTCATAAAAAGCAACAAAGTGCCTATTTTTAAGATCCAAAATATTCGGAAAGCATTATCAACTATTGCCTCAGAATTTTACGACCATCCATCTAAAAAAATGACATTAGTCGGGATAACCGGAACCAATGGAAAAACAACCACTGCATGCTTAGTAAAATCAATATTAGAAAAAGCAAAATATAAAGTTGCACTAATTGGCACATTGGGTTTAGTAGCTAAGGGTGTTAAATATCAAAAAACGTTAACAACACCTGACCCAATTACTTTAAATAAAATTTTATATGATTTGCATGCGCGAAGTTTTTCCCATGTTGTAATTGAGGTTTCATCCCATGCAATAGACCAATACCGGGTTAATGATATTAATTTTAAAGTTGCTGCCTTAACTAATATTACTCCAGAGCACTTGGATTATCATAAGACTTTTAAAAATTACAAGAACGCAAAAGCTAAACTGTTCCAATTATTGACAGAAGGCTCAAAGGCGATTATAAATATTGATGATGAGTTTGGAAAAATTTTATCAAAAAAGCTTTTAATAGAGGTTTTACCTTTTTCAAGAAAATTCAAAAAAGGTACCTATTTTAAAAATATAAAATTTTCTACTTTAGGGATCGCAGGCCTA
>NZKX01000072.1 GCA_002694025.1 Fidelibacterota bacterium
GCCAATTTTTTGCCTTAAAATGGTAGTGGACGAATTAAGATTTATAAAATTTATTATTTTGCTTTTAGAGTAATGATGACGATTAATTGTTAAAATGATGCCTCTTTCCCGACTATTTATTTGATTGTAGTAATTATGCCTAATTAAATAATTTTTCAAGGATTAAATATGTTAAGTATAAATTGAAGTTTATTATTCTTATATTTATTGTTCTTATTGTTCAAAATATAGTTTTTGCTAGACTAAAACCTGTAAAAGGATATGTTTTGGAAGAAAACCGGAAACCTCTAGAAAAAGCCAAAGTGTTTTCTATTCCTTCTAATACTAGCACGAATACAAATTCTGAAGGTTTTTTTTCTATTGAAGTACCTATTAGAGACCGCAAAATAGTTATCAGTAAAAGCGGTTATCATAGCGATACTTTAAATGTGATATTTTTCAAAAATAACACTAAAGTCATTCTCAAAGAATTTGTAGTAGACAGTCCCTTAGATCAAATAAATCAGTATATTTCTTTTGTTGTATCAAGAAGAGATAATAATATTTTTCATTATCCGATTGAAGATCTTTACATGAGCGGCTATGGTAATTTTGAGTCAATCTTTTCAACAAACAATTTAATTACTATTAAAACCGGATTAGATGGTCAGAAAAATATCTCCTATAGAGAATCTTTGGAAAGTGATATGGATTTATTGTATGATGGTATAAAACTAGATGTGTTCAAAAATTCATTAAATAATCTATCTCCGGTATCCAGTCTTGCGATGTCTGACATGGTTATAACGAAAGGAGGACATTATAAATTAACAGCTTCTCAAGGGGCAATTAATTTTATTCCCGATATTACTTACAATAATAAATTTTCTCTAAGCATCGAGCAAGGTAATAACCATCCCAATGCTGCACTTAATGGGTATGGATCGCTAGCAAATAAATATGCTGTAATCAATGGAAGTATGGATGGAAAGGAATTTGCCATTGCTTACCAAGATACTAATGTTTCTGAGGTTTTTACAAGTATTAATAGAAATTCTTTGAATTTGGCGTATACTAACAGAAAGAACTTAGATTTTCGACTAATGAGTTTTGATAATATCAAAAATTATTCCAATCAAAGGACTACATCATCAACATCGGATACCTTAAAAAATAGAATTATGAAACTTAGTCAGTGGAGTCCTTTAACAGGCTTAATTACTCTTTATGGAATATCACAGACCGATAATGATTTTGGTTATCTTAACAATGATACGATATTAAAAGATTACAAATTATTGGGTGGAGGTATGTCAATAGAAAAAGATTTTGAGAATTCAATATACACTTTTTCAACCATGACAAATATCGCAGATGCTAAATATTACTTTAATTCTGATAATTTTTACTTTGAAAGACAAAACTCAATTTTCTCAGGTTCAGCTAAGTATTTTTTTTCGTCGAAAAAAAGGAATTTAAATCTAAAAAGTTTTAGTGTTGTTTACACAAAAGAAAGAACAACTGATGTGCCTAGTGCTGCATCATCCCATAATGTAATATCAAACTATTGGGATAATAACAGTATCCAAATAAGGAGTAGTGCAAAAATTAAAAACTATCCAAAACTGTTATCAATTTATATAAATGCAGGAAATGTTTTTCGAACACCAAGCATTGATGAAATCATAGACAATAGGGTAAGGATTGCGAATTATAAAAAAGGATTATTACAAGAAAAAAAATCAATGTATGAATTTGGTTTCATTTTCAGTGATAAAATTAAATCTAAGCCTGAAATGTTTAAGGTAGATTTTTCTTGTTTCCATCATAATTACCTAAATAAAATTAAAAAAGTTATTATTTCAGGTAGCTCATCAAGTTATTCTCTTAATTACGGTAATACTAGCATTTATGGATGCAACATAAATACTAAGTACTTCCCAAGATGGAATTGGACTTCTTTCGAAACAACCATTTCAGCATATTCTACTCCTGATTTTTCTTTTTTCCCTTATCATCCAGCAATTATGATAAGTCAAAATACAACGATTAATACGAAGTATTTCGATATGTTGATAAAAATGAGATCAGAAGGTAAAAAATACATTTCTTCAAGAAATGTATTTGGCACCTTGGAGACTGTTGAGCTTAACCAGAGTAATTACATTGATATTTTAATCTATAAAAATCTTAATTACAAAATTTTCAATATCGGTATAAGCCTCTCAGCTGAGAATTTATTTTTTAAAAAACTAATAATTGACAATCTAAGTCTTTTTCCTAATCGCTATTCTATCAATATCAACCTTTTTATTATCTAAAGTTTCAAATAATAGTTAAAAATACTTATAGCTTATTTTTAATTATTTAGCTTTATATCAGCTATAAAGATCTAATTATTTGATTTTAATAGATAGCCTTATCTAATAGGTAAAAAATTGGAGAGAAAACTAGTTCAAAACTCAATATTACATTTTGTAATTAAACAATTCTTATTAGCATCATTTTAAAAATTTAAATTATTTTAAAATGGATACTTTTATAAGGAATAGTTACTTTAATTTTAGTGCATTATTTTTAATTACAATTGGAGATTTAGTATTATGTCAGATTATGTTTATGAATTCACGGATCAAAATTTTGAGACCGATGTGCAAGAGTCAGACCTACCAGTTCTCATTGATTTCTGGGCTGTCTGGTGTGGCCCATGCAAAGCCATAGCTCCTGTATTAGAAGAAATCGCTAAAGAGTACAAAGGAAAAATAAAAGTAGGTAAGGTTGACGTAGACAAAAATCAAGGCACTGCATCAAGATATGGTGTGCGAAGCATTCCTACTCTTTTATTAATGAAAAATGGAGAAATTATTAATCAGTTGGTTGGTGCAGTACCAAAATCCAATATAACTGATATTCTAGATGATATTTTATAGAGTAAGGTTTTATCAAAAATGAAAAGAAAAGTTATTATTATTGGTTCAGGACCAGCTGGACTTACCGCCGCAATTTATAGTGCTAGAGCAAATTTAAGCCCTTTAGTTTTCGAAGGATCCCAACCTGGTGGTCAGCTTACTATTACAACTGACGTGGAAAATTATCCTGGTTTTCCTAACGGCATAATGGGTCCGGAGATGATGGAAGAATTTAGAAAACAAGCTAAGAGATTTGGTGCAGAATGTTTATTCCAAACCGTAGAAAAAGTTGATTTATCAAAAAAACCATTTTCTGTATGGTCAAATGGCAAAAAACATACTTCAGAATCTATTATAATTTCCACCGGCGCATCCGCAAGGTTACTTGGCTTAGATTCTGAAAAAGAACTCATGGGACATGGTGTTTCAGCCTGTGCTACTTGCGATGGATTTTTTTATAAGGATAAAGAAGTTGTTGTAGTTGGTGGTGGAGATTCTGCAATGGAGGAAGCAACATTCTTAACTAAATTTGCATCTAAAGTGACAATTATTCACCGGAGAGAAGAATTTAGAGCTTCGAAAATAATGGTCGATAGAGCTAAAAATAATTCCAAGATATCCATTAAGTACAATTATATAGTAAAAAATATCTTAGGTAATAAAAATTCAGGAGTTGAATCAATTGAAATTGAAAATGTTATTTCTAAAAAGACTAGTATCTTCAAATGTGATGGAGTCTTCATAGCTATTGGACATGTTCCTAATACAGAATTATTCAATAATATTATACATCTTGATGAGAATGGATATATCAAAACATTGCCAGATTCCACTCATACCAATATAAACGGAGTTTTTGCCTGCGGAGACGTCCAAGATAGTATTTATAAACAGGCAGTAACTGCTGCCGGATCAGGGTGCATGGCCGCCCTCGATGCTGAAAAATGGTTAGAATGCTAAGCTATTATTGCATTTTCTTAAACATGTTTAGGTCGCTAAATAGAATTTTTTTCAATGCAATGAAGGATTAGATTATGGCGAAAATTAGAAGATTAATTTTTGAAATCAATAATTTAAACAAAAGTTACAATTCTTATGATGCTCTAAAATTAAAGAAGCTTGATATTCATCCAGGAACTATCTACGGAGTAGTTGGTACAATTGGTAGCGGAAAAACTACATTGTTAAATCTAATGGCGGGTTTTGACACCCAATCCTCTGGTTCTTTGCTTTATGAAGGAAAAGAATATGAAAAAAATTGGTTGGGAAGAATTAAACAAAACAAATCTATTTTTAGCTCAATAGATCCCAAGCATAATGGTATAAATAAAACAATCTCTAATTATGTATCAGACCAATTTCCAAGAAAAAAAAATATGATTGAAAATAGATACTTTAAAAACAGTAGTTTCAAGCATCTTTGGACAAGACGAATTGATATGCTATCTGCAGGAGAGCTTAATTGGCTGGGTATGATTGTTGCTTGTGAATGCGATCCAAGAGTTCTTCTTATTGATGATTATGGAATGTACTTTAACACATCAATGGAGAAAGATTTCAGAGCTCAGTTAATAAAAATGAACCGTTCATTAGGTACTACAATAATTCTTAGCTCTGCCTCCGATATGTATTTAAAATATTTTGCTTCTGTTTTAATTTTTTTAGATCACGGGCATATATCCAAAATTAGAACAGGTAATTCCCGGGGGAATAAAAAAGATAAGAATCAAAGGAAGAAGAGTTTTCCAAATAAAAAGAGAAAATATTATAATAGAAATTAGTCAAAAACCGAAGAATCACTCCTTGAATCGATTTAATATACAGAAAAATTCTTTATTAAAAAGATTTCTATACAAATGTAGTATTATTATCCTTGCATGTTCGTACTCTTTATCGCAACCATTAAAAAGCTTTAGACCCTTTGATTGGGTTTTGTATAAATCTACTGGTTCAATTACATCTTTTACAGAAGGTTACTCATACATATATATAGGTACAACTTTAGGAGGTATTAAGAGGTTTAATATCTACGGAAATTATTTTGATAACCCTATTTCTACTGCACAAGGTCTTGAAAATAATGAAGTAAGTGCTGTGCATTTTGATAAAAAAACAGGATTTCTGTGGGCATCTACATCTGGTTATGTTCAATACTCCTTTTCCAGAGAAAATGATTGGTTTTCTAAGAATTTTCATGATATTGGTCTTTCAAAATTTGATAAGATAACCAAAATTGGATCTTCAGATAGTTATGTTTGGTTAAAAGCTAGATCATCTTATGTAAAGCTTGATCAATCCTCCGGCACAATGGTAGGAATTTACCCAATTCCTGATGAATTAAGTATCGAGTGGAGTAGCGGTGAATACAGATCAGATCAGCAGTTTGATAAGGACTTCACAGATTTTATTATATTAGATGGTTGGATTTTCAATGGGAACGAACTAATTGATCAAAATGGAAGTCGAAAAAAAATTACCTCGGTGTTCTTTAGTCAATATGGAAACATTTATTTAGGATCTGAAAATGGTGTAGTTTTTTATGGGTCAGAAACAATGGAAACTTTTAAACCAGTAGTACCTGATATAATTAATGAAGATGTACTGTCACTTTATTTAGACAATTATCATTTATGGGTAGGGAGTCTAAATTTTTTAAAATCAGAAGGTATTTCAAAAATTGATGTAAAATCTTTAGAGTCTTTTCCTTTTAAATTTGAGGAAACAATTAATATGGAGCCTTCTCCCATTTATTCAATCATTAGTTCTGAAAATGAAGTTTGGGTTGGAGGAGAAGGAATAATACTGTATTATAATGAAAAAAAGAATTTTTGGAAAACACTGGATCAAGGAAGAGGTATATCAGATGGGATTGTTTGGGATATGTGTATCTCAGATCGACATCTTTGGACTGCAACTTCTAGAGGTATCAATAGAATAGATTTGGCTACGCATTCAATTAACCTTATCGGTATTGAGGAATATTTTAGGGATACACAAGTATATTCTATTGAAAATATAAATGATCAAATATGGATAGGATCAAGAAAAGGTTTGTTTATTTATTCTCAGGATGACCCTAAACTTATAAATGCTTTGGATTTACAAAAAAAAGATGAACTCATAAATAATTTTTATAATTTCACATCTATCCATGAAAATGATGACTTAGTCTATGTTGCGGGAGATATGGGTGTAGCTAGGTTTAATACCATGCAAAATGAATGGGAATTGATCTCGCCTTCAGTCGTATATGGAGCAGAGACTGTGTACTCTATGACAGTAAATGATAAATTTTTATTTTTGGGGACAAGAAACGGTCTTTCTAGAATTAATAAATCAACAGGCTTAGTCAGAGAATATACATATCCTTTTATAGGTCAGGTTAATGATATGGTTTTAGATGGAAATGTCCTTTGGATTGGATCAAATAACGGGTTGTTAAAGTTTAAATGGAAAAGGGATTTATGAGATATTTTATTTTTTCTATAATTTTTGTCTTTTTACTTGACAGTTCTATATATGCCCAATTTGGTAAAAGAGAAAAAACATTGCAAAGCAAAGTAAACAAATTTTCCTTATCATCATTCTCACATGCAAGTAATATAGATTCATTAGAGGTCGTTATCTTTTTAGAAATTCCATACTCGATTTTACAATTTGTAAAGAAAAAGAATCATTATTCAGCATATTACCAAGCTTCGATCTTTGCCAAAGACATTAATGGTATGCAAATAAGTCAGTCAGTATGGAGAGACTCAATAGTTGTTGTTGACTATCTTAACACAAAATCTTGGACTTTAAATAGAAAGCATTTTTCATCTTTTAATATCTCTAAAATCGGAGAGTTTGAAATTTTTGGTGAATTGCAAGATCTTGACACAAGAAAAAAAGGGGTTAAGAGAGAAAAGTTAAAATACCAATTTGAAGATAACACTTCGGCTTTGGTCTCGTCAATATTTCTATTGGATCTTGAAGGGGAATGGGGATTTAAAAATGGTAAAATACCTACCCATGGGAAAGTTGTAAAAGAATTAGGGCAAGGTGTTGAATTAAATATAACTGGTTTTGTAAAAAGTTCACCATATGATATAGAGGTGCTTTTGACTAATGGGACTGTAAATGATTCTTTGATCTTTGACTCGACCTATCAAAACAGTGAAGGGTTTTTCAATGAATATTTTTTTATTAAATCAATAAGTTTGAACGCGTTGAAAAATGATTTTTCTATTTTTCTTAGGCAAGATAAAAAAACTTTTCAAAAAAATATTAGTTTTTCAAAATTTAAAACTGGAATTTCTAGCTACATAACTAACATCGACTTAGCGCTCAAGCAAATGAAATATATTATTGATGATGATCATCATGGGAAGTCAAAAAGAAGATTAAAAAAAGATAAAGAAAATCACTTTTATGCTCTTTGGAAAAAAATGGATCCCACGCCTAGTACTGAACATAATGAGTTAATGGAAGAATATTATAGGCGAGTTTCTTACTCTAATGAGAATTTTGATGGTTGGAAAGATGGGTGGGAGACAGATCGAGGAATGATATACATACTTTTCGGTCCTCCGGATCAAGTCGAACGTACAAACCCTTCCATGGCAAATTCAACTCTTTATCAAGTATGGTCTTATTACAAAATAAATAAACAATTTGTTTTTAAAGACCAGAACGGTTTTGGTGATTTCAGGCTAGAATCTCCTATGAATGGATTTGGATTAAGGTAAGTTGGAGGTATAAAAATAAATTTAAAGTAAAAATTATAGGTTTTCACTAAATTAATATTCTATATGTTAAGTAAAATTATTTAAAAATGAAATCAATATCACTTCCAAGCTTTGTAAACTGGATTTCTGGAGATGTAGCTATTGACCTTGGAACGGCCAATACTCTTATATGGATGAAGGGGCGTGGTATTGTTGTTAATGAGCCATCTATTGTTACCAGAAATGTACATGATGATAGTATTGTGGCTGTAGGTGAGGAGGCAAAAGCTATGCTTGGGAAAACCCACCGTGAACTTGAAACAATTAGGCCCTTGCAAGATGGTGTTATTGCAGACTTTAGAATGACAGATGGTATGCTTCAAGGGTTTATACGCAAAATCAACCTAAATCGCCTAGCACGTCCACGCATGGTTATTTGTGTTCCCTCCGGTGTTACTGAAGTTGAACGCAGAGCTGTTAAAGATTCTGGTGAGCGTGCGAATGCAAGAGAGGTATACTTAATAGAAGAACCAGTTGCAGCTGCTATCGGTATAGGTTTAGATATCAGCAAGCCTATAGGTAATATAATTGTTGATATTGGAGGGGGTACTACCGAA
>NZKX01000140.1 GCA_002694025.1 Fidelibacterota bacterium
ATAAGTGATGTACTTCAAAAAGGACTGTTTTCAACTATTTGCTCACTCTTTTTCTTAAATTATAAAAAAAAAGATGTAGTCTTTCAAGATTTTTATGGTAATACATTCTATTTGCATCATGCAAAACCACAACACCCATGTCTGTAATTAAATCAAAGGATTTTTTTATACATTCTAACCTAGCTTGGCCATCAATTAATATAAAATCATAAGGTGCATGATTATCTGGAAATTCAATGTAATCAATGAGGTCCTCATGTGAACCATCATTATTGTTATCAGACCACGGGTAATTATTTGGAGGAATATATTTTATATTCACTCCTGAATTAAAATTCATTTGGTTAATCTTATTAGCCCAATCAGAGCAATGTTCTATTGCTAACCAATTTGCATCTTTTAACAAAAGTTTTGGTAAATATATTGTACTATATCCAGAACCCCACTCTAAACAATTTTTGGGGTTTAAATTTCTAATGATCTCCTCCAGAATCATTATTTCCCGATTCTTCATAAAAGGTTTATATCTTATATTTTTAATTTTTATACCAATTCGAGAATCCTCAAAATTCTTAATTTGTTCTCTAATAATTAAAGAAAATAATTTCGAACGTATTTTCAACATTTATTTTTTTTCTAGACAAAAGGTGATATTTAAATTATCATTTATAAGTTCTTTATAACCTTTTTGTTTTAATCTATGGATAATTTTCTTCGTCTCATCCTCAAAATCTTTTCCTTTAAGCTTCAAATCAAATTCAACACATAAATATGTTGGTTGAATCTGATTATCTAACATATTATTTAACACACGTATTTCAGCTCCCTCTATATCAAGTTTAAGTAAGTCGATTTGCTCATGTTTTTTTTCAGTCATTAGACTTTTAATGGTACAAGTCTCAATTAAGTCATAATCATTGCCAAACATTCCGTTCACCAAGGTTTGAGAAACATTATTTATATTATTTTGTTTATAAAATTTTAATTTCCCAATAGAATCCCAAAGACCTTTTTCTTCTAATGAAATTTTTGAAAAATCAATATTCATTTTTTTGATTTTTTTTTCATAATCTTTTTGGATATTTCCTGAAAACAACCAATCCCCTGATGCATAGTACCTAATCAACTCTTGAAGATGGACTAAAGAACGCGGCGTTGGATCTATTAATAAAATATTACAATTGAAATACGATTGTAAATGCAGATCAAAAGAAATATCCTCTCCAGCGCCAGCACTGTAAACAATACTATTTGAATCTAATTGAATATCCTTGGGAATAAGCCAACCACCATAATTTGTACCAAACTTCCTTACTGGTTTCGATGCAAACAAGTTTCTTAATAACAAACTGTAATTAAATCCTTTTTTGATTGATATTTAATTAAGTTATAATTAAAAACTCTAATGTGTAGAAAAACTTTTATATTTAAAATATGAAAAATAAAAAACTTCTTTTAGAAAATAATATGATTATACGATCCAAAATACTTGATATCTTTATAGTCTAGTTTATTTGAATCTTTTAAATTTAATAAGTGTTATTTTCTTTACCACGTGAAATTGTTTTAATAACAATTATATCATATTAATTTAAACTAAAATACCTAATAGTAGGGGATCATTTAATGAAAGTTCATCAACCTCAAGGCAAACTAGGAGTATTAATCCCTGGCATGGGCGCGGTCGCAAGCACATTTATTTCTGGTGTTTTAGCAATAAAAAAAGGTTTAGCAAAACCTATTGGCAGTATGACTCAAATGGGTACTATGCGACTAGGAAAGCGAACAGAAAATCGTGTCCCCTTGATTAAAGATTTTGTTCCTTTAGCAAAGCTCGAAGATTTGGTTTTTACAGGCTGGGATATTAATCAAGAAAATCTTTTTGATATTAGCATTAGGAATGGAGTCCTTGAAAAAAGCCTTTTAAACCATCTAAAAACAGATCTTGAAAAAATAAATGTCCTCAAAGCTGTTTTTGACAAAAATTTTGTACGTCGTTTATCTGGAGGCTGGATTAAAACTGGTAAAAACAAAATGGATTTAGCAAAACAAGTTGAAGTTGATATTCAAAATTTTAATAAAATAAATAATATCCAATCAAACATTATGATATGGTGCGGTAGTACTGAAATATTTTTAGAACCATCAGAAGTTCATTCATCTCTTCCAAAATTTGAAGAAGGGTTACTGAATAATGACCCTAAAATTTCACCAAGTATGATTTATGCATACTCAGCATTAAAAATGGGTATCCCTTTTGCTAATGGATCTCCAAATCTATCAGTCGATATACCTGCTTTAGAACAATTAGCAATAAATGAACAAACGCCAATTTGCGGTAAAGATTTTAAAACAGGACAGACACTTATGAAAACAATAATTGCTCCTGGTTTAAAAGCTAGACAAATAGGTATAAATGGTTGGTTTTCTACTAATATATTAGGTAACCGTGATGGTGAGGTTTTAGATGATCCTAGTGCTTTTAAAACAAAAGAAGAAAGTAAACTTGGTGTTTTAGATTATGTACTCCAACCAGATATTTATCCTGACTTATATAAAGACCTTTATCATAAAGTTCGAATTAATTATTATCCACCTCATGGTGATAATAAGGAAGGGTGGGATAATATTGATATATTTGGATGGCTTGGATATCCAATGCAAATCAAAGTTGATTTTCTTTGTAGGGATAGTATTTTAGCCGCTCCCATTGTCCTTGATCTTGTCTTGTTCCTTGATTTAGCAAAAAGAAGTGGAATGAAAGGAATCCAAGAATGGTTATCCTTTTATTTTAAAAGCCCTATGACTCTACCTGAATTATATCCTGAACATGACCTTTTTGTTCAACTAGCAAAACTAAAAAATACATTGCGCCATATTATGGGTGAAAAATTAATCACCCATCTTGGTTTAGATTATTATGAGGGTTGATAAGATTGAAAATGATATTTATTGCTGCTGGTAAAGGTTCCCGATTATCGAACATAACAAATGGAAATCATAAAGCCTTAGTTAAAATTAATAATAAATCATTAATTGATATCTTATTCCAAAATTGTTTGGAAATAGGTATTAATGAAGTTATTGTAGTAACCGGTTTTAAGAAGCATCTAATCACAGAGCATACAAAAGCATTAAAGACTAATATTAATATTGAACTTATACATAATTTAGATTGGAAACTTCCTAATGGTCTTAGTGTTTTAACTGCAAAAGATTTAATTCCAAAAGGTGATGATTTCTTATTATCTATGTGCGACCACTATTATTTTCCTAGCTTATTAGATTTAGTTAAAAAAAGCAATCTGAAGAACACTTTAGTTAATGTTGGAATTGACTATAATCTAGAAAGAATATTTGACATAGATGATGCTATGAAAGTTAACATCAATAAAAATAACAACCTGATTAAATCGATGGCAAAAACATTAACTACTTATAATGCCGTTGACTGTGGTGTTTTTAAATGCAACTATGATTTTTTTTCAATTTTAGAAGCAGCGAAAGAAAATGATAAATATTCTTTATCAGATGCCTGCAATTTACTTATCAAAAATAAGAAGCTTGGCGGTATAAATATCTGTGATAATTTTTGGATAGATATAGACACTCCAGATTCATTAAACCAATGTAATATATATCTTAAAAATTCTAATTTATTCTAGTCCATAATTAGTTAATAAAAATGAATATTTACTATTATGCAAACCAAGTCTACGAGTTTTCATTTTCAAGACCGATATATGAAAGATTAGGAGGAACTTTTATAGTCAATAAATATAGTCGATATTTAAGATTCAAATTGTATTTACGAAATGGAAATAGTTTCCCAGACGAAAATAAGACATTTTTAAACACTCCTCCTTTAACTATTAGAGATATCACAAAACCTATTAAGCTAAATGGCGCAGTTATATCTCAATCAAATACAACTATAAACTGTGAAGGTAATAATATTATAAAAATTTTCATGGGTCATGGAGCTGGAGATAAAAAATATGGAGGTACACCAACACCTTTAGAAACCTATGATTATCATTTCATTTCCGGCAATAAACACCTCCAAAAACTAAAGGATCTCAATGTAAAAATCGCTCGAAAAAAACAAATAAAAATCGGATATCCTAAATTTGACGCTTATATCAACAATCAAATAAATAAAAAAGAATACCTTAATCATCTTGGAATTATAGATAAAAATAGAAAAAATATTCTTTATGCACCAACATGGAAATGGGGCAATGGCACGCTCCAAAAATATTTTTATAAATTTTGCAATGAACTAACTAACGAGTTTAATCTTATTGTAAGACCACATTTTTTTGAAAGAAAATATATCCCTTTATTCAAGGCATGGGCTAAATTGAACAGAATAAAGCATGTTTATTTTTCTAATCCCGCAAATATTTTAATAAATACTACAATGAATGATTTTGCAGTTTCTGATGTTTTAATTAGCGATACTTCCTCAATACTTTATGAATACCTTATAACCCTTAAACCTATTATTATAGCGGAATCAAATTATTTAGATCTTCATGATATGCCAGATAATATGAATATCAATAACCTAGCAAAAAAATTTAATAATTATAATTCAAATATCATAAAACTTGTATATGATACTTTAGATTGTAAAAATACAAAGAATGATTATAAGGCAATGTTAAATAATTGCTTTTATTTTAATGATGGGCATTCTACCGAAAGGGCCATCGAATTTCTTTCCTCATTATAAAGATAATTTGTAATTATGAATCAATCTTTAACAAATCCTTTTATTTCTGTTATCATTAGATCATACAATCGTTTAAAATATGTAATTGAATTAATTAATCGATGTTTGAGGCAAGATTATGACAATTTTGAGATTATAATAGTTGACCAAAGTGATTTAAATCATTGGAATAAATACAAAACAAAGCTCTTTTCGATAGACTCAAAAGTTCGTTTAATTAGAGCCAGGCCTCAAGGCTCCGCTGGAGCAAGAAATTTAGGTGTGTTTGTTGCTCACGGAGATGTTGTCCTTTTAATGGATGATGATGATTTACCTTTGAATAATAAATGGATTTCTTCACATGCGAAAAATTATCAAGACCCTTCTTGCATTGGTGTCTCGGGCCGCTACATTCACGAAGTGAATGAAACCAATCGGTATAAAAATAAAAACTTTGCATACGAACGCTGCTTGAGTTATTCATTTTTTTTAAGAGGCCGGGACTTTACGGGAATAGATAAAATCAAAAAACCTGTGGAATGGCTACATGGTGCTAATTCTTCAATTAGAAGAAGGTATGTTATTGAACTTGGAGGATGGTACCCCTATGTAAATAATTTCGACGAACATTCTTTTTGCTTCAAATTACAAAAGGTAATGAAAAAAGAAGAGTATCTTATGTTTGACCCTGAACCAATAGTGCTCAGAAGATTTAATATTCCTGGCGGATTAGGAAAAAGATATCTTCCACTTTCTCAATTATTAAAAAACCAATTATTGTTTTATCATAGGGTAGTAGCAAAATATTACCCACTTCGTTTTTATTCACTTTATCCAATATTTAATCTTTATTCATTTAGATATATAATTAGATGGTTTCGAACTTTTTCGTACTTTGACAATAACTTTTGGTTTAAATGGTTTCATAAAAAAAATGCTTTACGTTTATATTTTTTTCAAGAATTTATTAAATACCCATTTTTAGTTGTTCATTCCTTTTTTCAAAAAAGACCAAAATGGAATTCTCCTTTACATATATCAGATGATATATATTCTGAATATAAACAAGAACTCTAATAAAGAGAGTACGAGATTAAAGTAAACTCCAACCTGATAGTTCCTGAAAATCTAATATTGTCTTTTCCCATTTTTTATTACTAATGGAAGCAACAGCATTTTCTAAGACCCATTTTCTGGGATTATAATCGTTATTATTAAGAGATTTAATAAATAATCCAGTCTGATGAATTAATTCCATTTTATTTATTATTTTAATACCAAAATAACTTTTATATATTTTATTTAAATCTAGTAAGTAAACTTCTTTTGGTCTGTTTTCATCTTTCATTAAACCCACATTTGTAAACATGCATGGAAGATTCATTGCCATTGCTTCATTACAAACAATACTATTCCCTTCATATTTACTTAAATGGATAAAGGCTTTTGCTTTCCTCATCCTTTCTGGAACATCCTCAGGTTGACAATTTAATGATTCAAAGTTCCATTCTGGAAAAGCCGTTTCTATTATTGGAAGAAGTGTAGATCCTTTATGTCTAGTTCTTGCATCATGGAGTATTAAACAAGAATTATCGTTTTCTAACTTTCCATCAAAAGTTTCAGTATCTATTTGATGATATATTACATGTTTTGTTTGATTCCCGTATAACTCTTTAAAAGTTGAGGCTATCCAATCAGCACAAGCTATCCAAATTATATTTTCTCGTTTTGACGCTTTCATCTGTGCTTTTTTTAATTTTCTATGACCTGAGGATTTTGTAGCAAGGTATTTAATTGCGCCTACACCATGCTGAAATCCAATCACAGGAATATTTTCAGGAATATCAGAAACCATTTCATTAGTACAAATTACAGGGATTCTCTCTCGCAATATATATTCTAGATCTAAATTCTTTGGAGTCATGTACTCAACTCTGTCGAATATTGATTTTAATCCTCTCGCAAATGTTTGTACCCCTCCTGTTGTTGTTAAAGGGTTTTTATCATTATAGTAAATTATTCTAATAGGAATTTTTTTATTTTTCATATCATTAATCTCTAAGTTGATTGTCATAAAGAAATTTATAATATTTATTTAAATGGATAAGTTCTTTATGAGTACCTTGTTCAATAATATTTCCGTTTTCTAATACTATTATGTTGTCTGCTTTTCTAACTGTAGATAACCTATGTGCAATTACCAAAACCGTACGATCAGCCATCAAAGTTTCTAGCGCTTCTTGAACCATACGCTCAGATTCTGAATCCAATGCAGATGTAGCTTCATCTAAAATCAATAATTCAGGGTTTTTAAATAAGGCTCTTGCAATAGCGACCCTTTGTTTTTGACCACCTGATAATTTTACACCTCTTTCACCAACTAGGGTATCAAGTCCAAACTCTAAATCATTTATAAAGTCAATCGCGTTTGCAGCTTTTATACATTCAATTAGCTTATGTTCATCTGCAATTTCATTTCCATACAAAATATTTTCTCTGATAGATGTATTTAACAGAATAGTTTCCTGAGTTACTATACCCATTATCCCACTTAATGAAGCAATCGAAAATTCTTTAATATTTCTTCCATCAATAGAAATGATGCCTTCATAAATATCAAAAAATCTAGGAATTAAATCTGCTATGGTAGATTTTCCAGCGCCACTTGATCCTACTAAGGCTACGGTATTACCCTTTGAAATTTCAAAATTTATTTTATTGAGTTTAAATGAACCAGTATCATAAGCAAAACTAACATTCTCAAATTTTAAATTATTTTTTAGAGTCTGTATGTTTTTTATTCCAGAGTCTACTATTTGAGGTTTTTCATCTAAAATAGTAAAAATCCTTTCAGCAGATGCAAAACCATTTTGTAATACTATATGTACATTACTTAAAGATCTTATTGGGCCTAGCATAGAAAACAATAAAAACATGAAGCGTAGAAAGTCTTCAGAGGAAAGAGATGCATTATTTATTGCTGATGACCCACCTAACCACAGTAATAAAACCGCCATAGAAACACCAATAGATTCAATGATAGGAGATGACATCAACCGCAACTTTGATGATCTAAATTGAAGACTGAAATATTTCCATGACTCTGCATTAAAACGCTCTGTCTCTTTTTCACTCATCGCAAAGGCTTTGACTATTCTTATTGAATATAACGTTTCAGTGATTATACTTAATATTCCACCAATTTGCTTTGTATTCCTTCTTGCCTTGCGTCTGATACTTCGGCCTATAACTTGCATTATAAACTGAGAAAAAGGAATAATGAATAAAGCTATTAACATTAATTTCCAGCTTATTATAAATAACAATAATGAAATTGTAAAAATATTAATAGGCTCAACAATAATTTTTTGAAATGTAGCACCAATAGACTGATTTAATGCTCCAACATCATTCATAATAATTGAAGATAAATCGCCAGATCTTCTTTTATAAAAGAAAGCTAACGACATTTTTTGAAGGTGAGCATAAAGACTATTTCTAAACTGTGTAACTATTCTTAATTGAACATAAGACATTGATAAATTTTTTAAATAGAGAAAAATATTTTTCAAAATAAAAATAGAAACAATTGTAAAGCATAACACTTGCAATGTTTCAAGGTATGATTCACGTAAAATAAAACTATTAAAAATTATTTTCAGTTTTTGATTAATTGTGGTGACCTCTAGATTAGTTAGAGTGGTTTGCTCAAGAATTAAGCTATCAAAATCCGCTAGCACATTATTGATCAAAGAAGCAGTTAACCAAATTGAAATGCTATTAAAAAAAACAAAAAATAACCCACACAATAAAGAGATAACAATAAAAAACCATTCAGGTTTAATGAACTCATAAATTTTTTTTAAATCTACTTTTTTATTCTTCATTTTAAAATCATCTTAAAATGGGGAACGTCAGCTTCAAAAAACCTCACTCCCGTTTTATTAAATCCTAATTTTTCATAGAATCCTACTACCTGTTCTTGAGCATTCA
>NZKX01000073.1 GCA_002694025.1 Fidelibacterota bacterium
GTATTTGTTGCATGATTTTCAATAAATCTTCTTCAATATTTTGCAACTCAGTCTCTAAATCTTTCAATTTATTTCCAAGCTCCCTTGTTTTCAAAATTATTTCTGAAACGTTTTCACCAGATTTTTTTGCCTTCCCAATAGATTCGGAAGCCGCATTCCTTTGAGCCCTCATTAAACTAGCATTTGTTTTCAATTTTCTTATTTGGGAATCAAGTTGTAAAACATGCTCTAAATCATATATCTCACCTCTCCTTGCTAGGGATTTCTGGTATGTTTCTTTATTTTTCCTTAATTCTTTAATTGAAATCATCTATAGAATTCCTTTTTATACATCAAAATTTATTTTATTTACAGTCACATTACTAAAATATTAGTCAAACCTTACATTTATTTTGCCCGGGCAATTATAACTAGGTTTTTAGATACAATAAGAATAACTTATTGCATACAAACTAGGAATCCTATCGATAAAAAAGCGCCCAATTTAAAATTATAGGGTAAAAATAGCATCAATCTCAAAGTATTCACGTAGTTGTCTTCTTTATTTGTTCTATTATTCAAAAAATGAAAAATCTAATTAAAAGAATTTGCATTCTATTGCTTGGATTCCAAAGTCTTGTCGTTGCTCAAACAATAGATTTGAACAGTTTACGTATCGCTGAAAAACAAGCTGCAAGATTACAAAACACTACAAGAGATGTTTCTAACGTTAACAAATCCGAGACCTCTATTGCACTTGATTCTCCAATAAATAGTGATAAATATCTGGTTGGCCCGGGCGATCAGCTTCGTTTAAATATCATTTCGAGTAATGAAACCTTTGATTACAGCCTAATTATTTCTCCAAATGGTACCCTACTAATCCCTTCAGTAGGAATCATAGATTGTAATGGTTTGACCTTGCGTAAACTTATTGATAAAATAAAAACAACTGTTAAAAATTGGAATAATAATATTAAGATTAATGTGGAACTTGAAAAAATTAGAAAATTTAGAGTTCTTGTTGCTGGGCAATTTAATAATGCTGGATTTTTTAATAGTACTCCTGTCACACGTGTTTCTGATCTTTTTAAAGTTGTAGAAAAAGGATATAAAAGCTCCTTAAAATCTTCAAAGAAAAAACAAGTAAACAGAACATATTCTGAATCACTTGGAATGCAGTCTATTTTAGCTGTAGATGACTTTTACTCTAGAAAACTAGGTACAGATATTGAATTTGAAAGCGATTTTCCAAAGCTATCAAAAAGGAATATTCAGATTATTCGTAATGAAGATACTCTACATGTTGATATTGAAAAATTTAAAGTCAATGGGAATGTAAAGTATAATCCATATGTTCACCAAAAAGACATTATTAAAATACCTTACGAGACTGAATACTTCTACGTTAGTGGAGGAGCTCAAAAACCTGGAAAATACGAATTTAAAGAGGGTGAATCTGTTTTAGATGCCATTCAAATTTCAGGTGGTTTTCAATCAGGTGTGGATCTAAACAAGATTAAGATTACTAGAAGTTTCTTTAATAAACCCTCCATGTCATTTTTTGTTGATATAAAAAATATTGAAACTATTCCGATAATCGTAAATGATCATATAATGATTCCATATTTATCCATAAGTGAACCTCATGAAATGGTTAAAATTGACGGCAGAATCAAGCACCCTGGAGAATATCCTATTAAACCTGGAGTTACAACTGTAAATGATATTATTAGAGATGCCGGGGGCTTTTTATCTGATTCAGATTCTACAAAATTTATAATCAATAATAGGACTATTTCCTCTTCGCCTGATAGAGAACTTGAAAGGATATTATTAAAAGATCAACTCAATAGATCAGTAGAAGAGCAAGCATATGTTAAAGCTAGAATTAGGACACAAAAAGGATCATTGGAAATGGCAATACATTCTTCTTCCAAGATGGATCATCTTTTAACAAATAATGATGAAATTATAATAGCAAAATCCTTTCCTTATGTGGAAGTAATTGGAGCGGTTCCATTCCCCGGAAGATACTCTTTTGAAGATAAATTAACTGCTAATGATTATATAAAAATGGCTGGTGGATTATCTAAAAATTCTAGTGGTAGAAAATTTCTTGTAAAATCAATAAGTGGTCAAAGGATTAAGTTAAACAACAAATATGATTTAGAAAGTGGCGATGTAATTTTTATTCCTGAAAAAATTGAGTATAATGACGAGTTTTTTCTTTTTAAGGAATTGACGAAATCAATCAGTGAGATTGCTCTTGCAGTATATTATTTTGGATACTTCTTAATCAATGATTGATTAATTATGAAACTTACACCCCACGAACAAAAAATCTTAAATATAGTCAATGCTAATCCCAAAGTAATTGATCAACCTCTCATAAGAAGCAGGGTTGCTAAGAGATATGGTCTTACCGAGAAAACCCTTAGAAACAGAATTGCAGAATTAAGGAAAAGAGGATTATTAAATAAGAAACCGGAGAAAAAAGCTGATCAACATATACCATTAATCACAGAAAATGATGAGATTAATATAAATGCTGTTTGGGAAATCATTCTCACAAAGAAACGGTTTCTCTTGAAATTTTCTTTTTTTAGCACACTAGTAGGATTAACATATTCTTTACTTGCAACAGTCTACTTTGCATCTCGGATATCATTGTATCCTGCCGGAGAACTAATTCAGAGTGGTGGTGCTCTAGGTGATTTCCAAGGTCTTGCTAAATCTTTTGGTCTGGGTGCTTTAGGAAACGCCCCTACATATAATATTCCAGATATTATTAACAGCCGTAAACTTAAAAAAGATATTGTTCTAAAGAGCTGGAAAAACTTTAAGAGTCCTGAAGGAAGTAATCTTATTGAATTTTGGGATTTAGACAAACCGTCCTTCTTTTCTCCATTAAGTATAATAAAAAAGCTGTTGCCTGCTGGTAATATTTCCGTAAGCAAGTTTGATAAAGCATTAGATGAAGCAATACAGAAACTTGATGAATTAATTGGAGTAAAAGAGGAAATTTCGGGGTTAATATCAGTAACTGTACTTTTGCAGGATGCACAATTGGCATCAGATGTTGCAAACTATATCGCTGAATACGTTAAAAATTTTATTTCGGTTGAACAAAAACGTGAAGCTTCCCGAAATAGAACTTTTATTGAAAACCAAATGCAAGATGCAAAGTTCCAAAATGAAAAATCTGAAGATTCACTTACTGAATTTCGGAAAAAAAATCCTCTGAGACTAGACACTCCCTCCATCGAAATGAAAAGAGAACGTCTTGAGAGTGCTGTTGTAGAGAATAGGGCAGTTTATATTACTTTACGTCAACAATTTGAAATAGCAAAAATTGAAGAAGCTAAAGAAAAGCTATTAATTAATATTCTTGATACTGCAGAGCCTGCTGTTAAAAAAGCAAAACCAAAACGTACTCTTATAGTCCTAATGTCTTTCTTTGGTGGCTTATTGTTTGCTGTTCCATTTGCAATATATTTTGACAGAAAAAAAATTTAATAAACTTTTTCCCATTCTTAGATCTCGACTGTTTAAAAATTCTTTTTATACAGGCTTGGCATTAATATTCATTGGTCTAATTCCTTTCGTATTCAACTTTTTAGTTGGGCGTACATTTGGTGCTGGTGTTTTGGGTAAAGTAAACATCACAATAAATTTTTGTCTAATCATTACAATATTTATATCAAACTTTTTTGGTAGTGCCGGTAATAAATTTCTAGCAGAATTCCGCGGAAGTAGAGACTCTGATAGCTTTTTGTATACCTTGAAAATCATACTTTTTGGATCATCAGGAATTTTACTAATTACAGGAATTGTCTTATTCTTTTTATGGGATTATTTATCAGTAAAATTTTCATTACCCTCTGAGTTGTTTTTCCCAATCATATTGTACATTTTTTTGCGAACAATATATATATTGTTTAGAAGGGTGTTCTATGGAATGGATTTAGTAAAACAATATGCACAAAACGAAATCTTTTCAGCCCTGATTATGCTCACTTCAATTTTCTATTTATGTTACAATAATTTATCCGACTTTTTAGTGCATGCCTATATAGTTAGCTATTCATTTTTTTTTATTTTTGGAATAAACACCTTTATAAAAAATTTCGACAAAATTATTTCTGGATTAGATATAAAGAATAACATATCTAAAAAATATGTACTCAAAGATTTTTCAAAATATGGTTTAGTAAGTATGATTGGAACCGTAGCTAGCACAGGGACTGGTTATCTATCTGTTATAGTTACAGGAATTTATTTGAATCATTCAGAGGCAGGCATATATACTGCAGCACTTTCGATTGTGAGTATTCTAATGTTTTTCCCAAAATTATTCATTCAAGTTTTCTTACCAGAATTCTCCAAATTATTTGGTCAAGGTGACAAAAGGAAGATCGTTTATATTTTTAAAAAAACTTTTTTTACTGTACTTGTATTTTCATTATTCATTTGTTTGTTTTTATTTTTCTTAAGCGAGGAGTTACTTGGTTTTTTCGGCAAGGATTTTTCAAGTGGTAGTTTAATCCTGAAAATAATAATTCCAAGTATCTTTATTAGGATGGTTTCCGTTCCTTGTAATGCATTTCTTTCTGGTACGAAGTTTATTATAATTCCGAATATAGGTGGAATTATCATATTCATTATTTCATTTATATCTTGGATAATTTTAATTCCTAAATACTACGAAACTGGCGTTGCATTAGGCTACAGTATTGGCGTAATTATTGGTATTGGATATCAAATTATCAGTGCTTTATTTAAATTAAAATCATTCACTATAAATAATTAACAAACCTATATGCTTGCACTCCCACTTATTATAAGGTACTACATGTATTCGTTCCTTCTTATTGACTCAATAAGTGGTTTTATAAGGATATATCTTGATATCACTAATCCTGTATTTAATATAGGTTATTGGACTAGAGGGCCAATACTGATTTTATTAATTTATTTTTATTTTTTAAAACTTTTCAAAAAAAATATTTTTTTTGATGAGTTA
>NZKX01000003.1 GCA_002694025.1 Fidelibacterota bacterium
AATGCAAGAATATTCTCTATAACAAAATTTTTTTTAAAAGTTTTAATTGTCTCACCATGATGCGAACCAACATCTAAAAAAGTTGATATTTTCCCTATTTTATTATCCTTTAAAAAAGTGCAAACTTTTTTTTTATTAATTGTATCAAAATAAGATAGTAAAAGTTTGGAAATATTATAAAACATAATTTGTTATTTAATATTTGTTACGTATATACTAATATTCGTTTATTAATTAGTAATATTTAGATATGACACTCGTAAGTGTAATAATACCTTATTTTAAAAAGAGAGATTACATAAAGAGATCACTAGATTCAGTCCTTAATCAAACATATAAGAATTATGAAATAATTATAATTTATGACGATACAAATTTAGATGATTTATCATACATCAAAAAAATTTCAGAAAATAAGTCTAAAATTAAAATTGTTATAAATAAAGAAAATCTTGGAGCCGGTAGATCTAGAAATATTGGTATTGAGAAATCAAGTGGAAAAATAATTGCATTTCTAGACTCAGATGATGAATGGTTACCAGAAAAATTAGAAAAGCAATTAAAATTCATGTTAAAAAATAATTATAAATTTACATTTTGTAACTATGATAAGATAGATAATAAAAATAAAGTGATAAAAGCAAATAGTAAAAGTGAAATTAATTATAATGAACTTCTTTTAGATTGCGAGATAGGTTTATCAACTGTCTTATTAGACAGAAATATTATTGAAGAAGATTTATTTTCACCTATAAAAACGAAAGAAGATTATTTAGCGTGGTTAAAAATAACTAGAAGAAACATAAATGCATACAGCCTGCCAGAAACATTGGTTATTTGGAATAAATCAAAAAAGTCTCTATCCTCAAATTTGTTGCAAAAATTATCTGATGGTTTTAAAGTTTATTATGTTTACTTAAATTTTAACATTTTTAAGTCTTTATATCACTTAACAATACTAAGCATAAACTCCCTTAAAAGAAAGTTCTAATTTTCTTTTTTCAAATAAGAATATAATAAAATATATAAAATTATATTTACAGTCAAAATTGCAATAAGAATATCGGAATTATAAATAAAATTAATTGAAATTATAAAAATAAATAAATTATAACTATTTATGCTGATTGTGGTGATTCCGTGCGTAATTAATTTATTTTTTGTGCCAAATAATGAACTTAGTTTTTTAAATATCAAATGGTGTAAATGAAAAGTATCGGGTTTATATGAATTAATTTCATTTAATGATCTTCTTAACATAGAAAATAAAAGTTCAAAACATGGGTACCAAAGTAAAACTATTATAAAATAAGGCGAAATTGATTGATTATTTGACGCAAAATTTATTAAAAATATTCCGACAAATAAAGATAACAGATACGACCCTGAATCTCCTAAATAAATATATCCTGTAAGATTTATTAACAATAAAATAAATAAAATTGATGATACATTTATCAATAATTTTTCATCAATAATTAAATTATTAAATCCCAGAAGTAATATTAAAAAAATTATTAAATAATATGATATTGTAAAACCGTTAATTCCATCAATAAAATTACTCCCATTTACAAGGACTAGTAAACAAAAGGCAACAAAAAAAACATTAAAAAAATTAAATTTCAATAAATTATCTAAAAAGTCTATTTTTGTTGAAATTATCTCAATATTTAAAATTTTTGTAAAAGATAAAATAAGAATTAATTGTATAAAAAATCTTAAACTTACACTATTTATTTTTTTTAAATCAGACATAAGTCCTAAAAAATATATTGAAAATAATAGGTACAAAATTTCTAAGTTTTCTTCTATTAAAGAATAATAATAAATTAAAAATATAAATAATAGAGATCCTCCAATTAAGTGACTACGTTTTGATGATGAAAATTTTTTATGTTTTTCTATTTTTTGATCAACTAAAATATTAAATTTTCTGCAGAAAAATAAAGATAATAAAGATAAAAAAACATGAAAAACTATAAAGTAAGTAAACATAAATTTAAAAAAACATTTTTAATAATATATATACAGGTATATATTTAAATTCTCAATTAATGGAAAAAAATAAAATCACCATAATAACAGTCGTTAAAAATTCATTTAGCACAATTGAAAAAACTATTAAAAGTGTTCTTGATCAAGGTTATGAGAATTTAGAATATATAATTATAGATGGTAAATCAAATGATGGAACTTTGAGTAAAATTGAAAAATACAAAAACAATATTTCTGTTATAATCAGTGAGAAAGATGGTGGTATATGGGATGCTATGAATAAGGGTATAAAATTGTCTAAAGGAGATATTATTGGATTTTTAAATTCTGGGGATGTTTATTTTCCAGGTACACTCAATTTGGTTAATAACTATTTTTTAAAAAATAATTTAGATTTTCTATTTGGCACAGTAGAAAAATATAAACTTATGCATGGATATAGTCCATGGAAAGTCTCTTGGAGTTTTGGGTTTTATACCTCTCACTCAATTGGTTTTTTTATAAAAAGAACAAGACATTTAGAGGTTGGATTTTATGATGAAAGTTTCTTAAGTGCGGATTTAGATTTTTTTTATAAAATGATTAAAAATTTTAAACTAAAAGGAAAATCATCAAAAAAAGACGAAATTTTTGGAAAATTTGAAAGTGGGGGTTTCTCTTCTAAAGTAAACTATATTGATCATCTCAAAGATCTTAATCAAATAAGAATTAAAAATAATCAAAATATGATCTTTGTGTATTTATTATTTATATTAAAAATAATAAAAAAACCTATAAAATTCTTAAAAGCCTTAAACATGAGTTAAAAACAGTTAGTGCTTATATAAGATTTTTGTTAATAAAACTTTAGTAATGCGAAATATATTAAATAATATCTTATCAATTTTAGGCTACAAAATTAAAAGGTCTAAATGGCTTTATGAAAATGATAAAAATTTAATTGCAACATTAAAATCACAAAATATTAATTCCATAATAGATGTGGGTGCAAGTTCTGGACAATTTGCTGAACAAGTTTTTAAAAATGGCTTTAAAGGATTAATTTATAGTTTTGAACCCCTTAAAAAAGAACACGATATACTTTTAATAAAGTCAAAAAAAAAGGAGGGTGGTAACTGGAAAATTCAAAAAAGGTGTGCTCTTGGAGCAGCTGATAAAAACGTAGTTATAAATATATCTGGAAGAAGACAATCAAGTAGTATCTATAATATCTCAAAAATTCATACGTCTCTTTTCCCTGATAGTAAAAATATTAGTTCTGAAACAGTAAAAATGGAAAAATTAGATAATTATCTTGAAGAATTTAGAAGTTTAAAAAAAAAAATTTTGCTTAAAATAGATACACAAGGATATGAACTAGAAGTTATAAAAGGTGCAAAAAAAATAATGCCTTATATTGATTGTTTATTATTAGAGGTTTCTTTAACTAGATTATACGAGGAACAACCTTTATTTGAAGAAATACTAGATTACACAAGCAAGAACGGATTTTCAATATGGTCAGTTGATAGAGTTGTTGGTAATAAATTTACAGGGCAAACGCATCAACTTGATGTAGTATTTATAAAATAATTTAATAGATATTTAATAAACCTTTTTACACAAATCAAAATATTTTTTTGATACGTTAAGCCATTTAAAAGATTCGAGTTTTTTAAAATTAGAGTTTATGAATTTTTTTGAGGTAGTTTTTTTATTATAAATTTTTTTAATTTTATTCTCCAAATCTTTAAGATTATTTTTATTAAAAAAAAGTATTTTAAAACTTTTACTCTTCTCTAAAAATGTTTTAGTATTTGAGCATAATAGAGGTTTTTTAAAACCTACTGCTTCTTTAACTAATAAGCAGGATGACTCCTCAAGCGATGGGATTATAACTGCGTGGGAAAATTTATATGCCTTTATCAATTCCTGTTTTGATAAATCCCCAATATAATGAACGTTTCTCATTTTATTTTTAACCATATATTCTTTTACTTGTGTAAAAAAATTTTTTTTAAGACCACATAAAACAAGATTAATTTTTTGACTTTTTAAATTCTTAATTGCCTTTAGTAGAAAGATATGATTTTTATGCCTCCAAAAAGCAGCTGGATAAAAAAGGTATTTATCTGGTAAATAAAAATTCCTAATTAAATTATTTTTATATTTTTTATTTTTGAATAAATCAAAATCTACACCTTCTTCAATAACATCAATATCATTTTTATTTTTATTTAAATAATAGCTACACTGATCTTTTAAGAATTTAGAACTAGCAATTAATTTGGTACAATAGTCAGCACTCAATTTTCTTGTTATTTTTCGTTCCGTTAATTGAAAACTGTTGAAATTTTTAGGTAAATA
>NZKX01000141.1 GCA_002694025.1 Fidelibacterota bacterium
ATATCTAGTTTCCAAAACCCTAATTAAAGATAGTGGAGGAGATACCCTATATCATTTAGATTTCAGAAAACTTTAATATAAATAAAATTAGAATAAGATATTTTAGTACATTTTTTGTCTTCTTATTCATTAACTCCACTATTGATCACCAATTTTGTTTATCAAGTAGTTGAGCAATTGTATTTAATTCATAGATATTTCCCTCCCAAAATTCAGGCTTATTTTTAAACAACTCGGAACGAATTAGCCTTGCATATTCTTCTTTTGTTTTTGCTACCTTTTTCTTTTTCAATTGAAGATATTGATCTCTAATCCAAATCCATTTTCTCCGGGATAGAATATTTCTTTTTCCTAAATGCCTTGCGACTAAATCTTTATTTGAAGTATATACAAAGTTTTTATGTTTTTTAATTAGCATTGGGATTTTAATTTTTTTCTCAATCAAAGTTTCATGAACTTCATCAATATAATTTTCAATCCATTTAATATTATTAACTTTATTGATATCTAATTCTGAAGAGTTTTTCTCTAAACTGCTAATTATATGACTTTTTAGGTCTATGGCATGTTTAATAACTTCATCATCGAAAAGATTGTAGCCCTTTTTTTCGGCAAAAGCTTTTATTTTAACCTCGCACTCGTTTTCACAATTTTGATAACTAGTATTTTTAGTTTTTAAAATGACTTAATACTCCAAAAAATAGTAATACATAAAAACATATTTTCTAAGAATTGTTCAAATGATAATTAGTTATGAACTACTTCTCCTTCCCATCCATTTATACCTCCAATCATATTGAAAGCCTTAAATCCATTTTCATTTAATATTTTTGTGGCAGTTTCAGAACGATTACCACTTCTACAATAAACTATCATTGTTTTATTCCGATAATTTTCCAAATCTTTCATTTTCTCTGTAATAATTTGAATTGGAATGCAATCTGTGTTTGGTATAGATTTTTTTTCATGCTCGTTAAAAGTTCTTACATCTAAAAAAAATAATTCTCATTATCTAAAAGCTTGATCGCATCATTACTTTCAATGCTATTTGATCTATTGAAACCTGAAATTACTATCACAATGTAGAACAATGTATCTAAATATCTTTTCATAGGACAATATACTGATCATTTTTTAAACAATAAAAGATATCCAATACACAATATAATTTGAAAGGTTCAATTAGCAACTAACTTTCTTTCATTTTACAAAATACATAGTATAGGCATGACTGCTTGCATACAAAATTGAAGTTATGATATTAAAATTAAAAAGTAATGCTTTCAATCCATTTGTAAGGATGGCTTATACATTCTTTACTTGATGACATAGGTTTATTTCAAATAACAATAAGCTGACAATCTTAAAAAAGATATTTATAAGCAACTTACCATAATAGGGTATTATTGCAAAAACTAACTGAATGGGTAGAGGCTATAATTAAATGGGGTAGAGATACATAATTTGCATACAAAAGAACCAACAATATTTAACTTATAAGCAGAAAATTTTAAAATTATTTTTAAAGCACTATATTAATTTCCCACATTTAGTTCATAATCAATATTATCTGGTGGGTACTTTTATGCCATTGAAATATTTTGTGATTCTTTGAATTTTGCGTTGGATATGACCCACTAAAATATCTAATTAAATTTTTCAACATATGTAATGTATCTTTGCTTATCCACTGTAACTTTATTCCAGGTATCATTTAATATAAGATCAATTTTTTTATCAATAACTGATTGTATCTTCTTTCTGTAAGCTTTATAGGCATAATAATCTGTTTCGGCAAAAAAGTTGAATCTGTTTTGAGTGGCAGTTATTGGGTTTATTAAGTTGAATTTCTTAATAAATGAATTTTTATCTTCATTAGTTTTTTCAATTTTCAATGCTACATCTTTGTTCAATAGATTTATTAAAGCTGAAACACTTCTATTAATTATGCTGGTATTATTTGTTGTATCAGCACCATATGTGGTTTTTGAAAGTCTGGGGAATTCTTCCAAAAGTTTCATTTCAAGGCTATCAATGGATAGCTCAAATATTTCATTACTTTTCTCCCTACTTACATCAAGGTAATCAGTCATGTAATTTATTGGATACTTAATTGATGTCAATTGATGAACAAACCCCGGGATAACAATACAAAATAATAACCACATAGATATCATCTTTATTGCATGGTCAGCACTTCCTTTTCCGTAGTAGTTAATAATGTAGAAAGGAACGAGCCACAATAAAATGTATAAGAATATATTGAAAAGCAAATTAATAAGATTGCCTGGCTCTTTTTTTATAGATCCAGAAAAAACGGCATAGAACAATAATAGGATAAATATTAATGAAATAATTATAACTAAATAAAATAGAAAGCGATTAATTAACCACTGTCTTTTAGATATACTTTGCAGATAGACTAGATGATCAATTTTCAAATCTTTTTCAAGTCCGCCGACATTAAAAAGCAATACAATCATTAATATTGGACAGAGGTATATAAAAACAAAATTAAAATCTAGTGTTCCTAATGCAAGACGTTCCGGATTGGCAATCTCTTCAGCTAAATCACTGTCAAAAGTAGAGCTCCAGTTGGTAACTTTTTTGTAGTAACCATATTGCTCAGATTGGCCGATACTAAATACCATCATCGGAGAAGGGATTTTAAAAGCATACGACGGTGTACTCCATAATGACCAATAAGGCACGGTCGGATCCCGCCTTGGCTTTTCCTGTGTTGCATTCTCAATTAAATCATATTGAAGAATCATATTACTAATAGACTGTTTATTTTCATTCTCAATGGAGCGAATTTGTTCAATCTGTGTTATATAAAGCACATAACCATTATGACAGCCATATATTATTGCAAAAAGGAAAAGTAATAGAGTAACAACCTTGAAAGGTGATCGAATAAAATGTAAGAATTCATATTGAAATATTTGCGAGAACTTGTTCATATTAATGATTCTTTTCTTATGTTATATCTAATCATAAATGTCACGAATAAAGACCACCCTAGCAACCAAATCAGATCTATCATATAATAATTCATAAAACTAATTATTTTGGGATTAGTATAAGAAAACAACGCTACGGATCTAAAAAATTCACTATCTACAGTCCATCTCCAGTCTCCAGTTTTTGATCCTCCAAAGGCGTGTTTATCATTTAGTGTTTTGATAAGGTATCTTCTATAGTCTTCTGATTTTTTTAAAAAATCTAGGTGGTGTATCATATCTGTGCCACAAAAGCCCATGCTAAGATTCTGCAGTGAAGCAAAAGGATTTACAATTCCAGAAATTTGAAATAAAAATTTTTGTTTTTGAAGGATATCATAATTATTTCCGAAATGGTTATCCCATACAAGGTTACCATACTCTTCATCTTCCTGCATCACAATTCCGTCAAAGTTAATAGGAAGGTTTTTTAAACTATCTACTTCATATTTCTGCAAATATTTTTGTTTTAAATCTTCTCGTCTCTGATCTCTTGGGTTATGGCCATCTATACCCTTTGATCTATCTTCTTTCATAGCCGTTTTAAATGCTTGTCTAGTTGGCAAAGGATAGATTTTTTCTACTGTGTTACCCCATATTTTTGGGAAAAAAATAGTCCAAATAATCCAGATTGCTAACACACATGATAAAGCTGAGGTATTATCTCTCAAAGTCCCTGAACAAAAAACTACCACAGAACAAATTATGTAATAATAAAGACCGTATGAAAATGTTATTAGCAATAATCTTAATAAAATTTCTAAATCACTTTGAGCAAAAAAAACTTGAGTTATTATAGTAATTAACAATAAAAATAGTCCATAAATCCAAACACTTATTGATTTAGCAAAAGTTAATTTAGATAACGATGCACCTTGAAATAGCAAAAGCTTCAATCTTTTTGACTCTTTTTCACTGCTCATGGAATTAAATGCTAAGAAAATTAAAAATAATGGAATAACATATTTCAGGATCAAAGAAGATTTCAATTTACCAAATTTTGAAATTGTTAAAGACTGAGAGGCATCAGAGTAAACAATCTCATTTTGAACATGTCCCTCAAGTTTAATAACATTTCCTGTAATATCATTTACTCCACTATCCATACTATTCAAGGTATTTAAAGGCTTGAATGCGTAAGAACCGTAATGAGCAGCCCTGTGAGGATTCATTGCTTCTAAATTTTCCCATTGCGAACGGATGTGTTCTTGAGCCTTAATTCGGTAGAGTTGCTGATTATTATTTTGATTAATTCCTAAAATGACAACTGTTAATAGACTAGATATAAAGAATATTGTTGAGTAAATAAATAAT
>NZKX01000074.1 GCA_002694025.1 Fidelibacterota bacterium
TTCTGCAGGATCACTAATTATTACTGATGGGCAAGCAAACATAGGCAAAGAATTAAATATTGTAGACTTTAGCCATTATAATCCAATTCATATTATTGGTGTAGGGGATACCGTTCCATTTCTTGATGTGGCAATCAAATCGATAGATGCTCCTCCAGTCATCATTAAAGGAGAAAACGCTGAATTGATTGTTTCAGTTACCTATAGTGGAGAACCAAATAAAAAGCTTAGCATAATGCTTTATTCGCAAAATAAACTTATGGGATCTAAAGTAATTTCATCATCAGGTAATAATAGTATTGATAAAGTTCGTTTTATGATTAACCCAGATCAGACAGGTGAAATGACTTACCGAGTCCAAGTAAATGCTATTGCAGATGAGATAAACATTCAAAATAATAAGCAAATAGTTTCCATTCAAGTTTTAAAAAACATTTATCAAATAGCTTTGGTAACTGGAGCTCCAAATTTTAATACACAGTTTTTGAAAAAAAATATTTTCGAAAACTCAAAAATTAAGTTTGACCATTTTATATTTCGTAATAATAGTTATTCTACTCCTTTGAAAAGGTTTTGGGATACAAAATATGATTTAATCATTTTTGACAACCATCCAATTAAAGAAAATTCAGAAGAATGGAACTCCTATTTAAGAGTTTTTGCTAAAAAAATATTATCTCAAAAAACTAGTCTAGCATTAATAGCAGGCTATGATATACATAAAGATTCTTTCGAGGCTTATTTAAAATTAATGGGTCTTAGTTATAAAAAATCAATAATTAAATTAGAATCTGAACTTCCATGGGCCATTACTGAAAATTGGGATCGCACTTTTCCCTTTACGGGGTCTAATTTTATTAATGAATTTCAAAAAGATTTCCCGCCTATTTATTCTGGAATAAATATCGATGAAAACAACGCAAATGTACTTGCCGATTTCTCTATTTCAGAAATGAAGGTTCCATTATTATTACTTTCAGAAAAGGGGCCATTAAGATTTGCGGTATGGACGTCACCTGATTTAAACAAATTACATTTTAAAACGCAAAATGAAAATTATATTAATCTTTTTGGGGATCTTTTCAATCCAATTATGACTTGGCTAATGAGAACTAATAATGAAAAGAGTTTTTATTTTAGATCAGTAAAAAATACATATCAACAAGGAGAGCAAATATCAATTATAGGTAAACCAATAATAGATTCAAGATATAGGAAAGAAGGATTGATTCATATTTATAGCAATGATTCATTAATAAACACCAAACAACTTTTCTACGATTCAAATAAAAAAAGTTATGAAGGTAAGTTTTGGGCATCCAAAGCAGGTAAATTAGATTACAAAGTTGAGATTTTAGATGAGGAGAAATCTAGGATTGTCAGTGAAGGAGAAGTTCATGTTCAAGAAAGTCAAATTGAATTAAATAAAGTTTTTTTAAATGAAATACCTTTGAAAAAATTAGCAAATGCAACCAATGGATCTTTTTATTATTGGGATAGTAGAGAAGAATTGTCTAATATTATTAGTAAAAGATTTGATAGGTCATTTGGTATAAAAAGAATTGCTATGAAAAAAACAATAGGTGTAATTATTTTTTTACTTGCATTACTTTCATTGGATTGGCTCTTAAGGCGAAGGTTAGGACTACTTTAAAAAGAGGATTTTTATGAAAAACGTTACGTTTATTGGTACTGGCTATGTTGGTCTTGTCAGCGGTACAGGAATTTCAGATTTTGGCCATAAGGTAACCTGCTATGATATATCTGAAGAAAAAATTAATGCTTTAAATAATGGTGAAGTTCCGATATACGAACCTGGGTTAGGAGAATTAATAAAAAAAAATATTAATGCTGGCAGGCTCCTTTTTTCTAGTGATCCAAAAATTGCAATCGAAAATGCTGACGTTGTCTTTATTGCTGTGGGGACACCTATGAATGAAGACGGCAAAACGGATCTTCAATATGTTGAATCTGCAGCTAAAATTATAGGTCAGTATTTAACCTCATATAAAGTTATATGTACCAAAAGTACGGTACCCATAGGAACGGGGAAAAAAATTATTGAAATAATTAATAATTCGAAAAATAATGATACCCATTTCGATTATGTTTCTAATCCTGAATTTTTAAGAGAAGGGTCCGCAGTCAATGATTTTTTATGGCCAGATCGTGTCGTGATTGGAAGTAACAGTGAAACAGCTTTCGAAACTATGAAAGAAATTTATGGGCCTCTTTTTAAAAATAAACAGCCTTTAGTATATACGACAGTTGTAACAGCAGAAATGATAAAATATGCATCAAATTCATTTTTAGCCTTAAAAATAAGTTACATGAACGAAGTTGCAAATTTATGTGAATCTATTGGTGCTAATGTTAAGCAAGTTTCAAAAGCTATGGGGCAGGACGGAAGGATTAGTTCCAAGTTCCTACATCCAGGACCTGGATTTGGGGGCTCTTGTTTTCCCAAAGACACTGAGGCTTTTGCTCAAGCTGCTAGAAGAAACGGTACTAAGCTTAGAACTGTTGAAGCTGCAGTAAAAACTAACAAAGAGCAAAAATTAAGAATGGTAAAAAAAATGCTAAATCTAGTTGGTGGTAACTTTAAAAATAAGACGATAGCTATTTTAGGACTTGCATTCAAACCAAACACTGATGATGTGAGAGAGTCAGCATCCATTGAAATGATAGGTATTATTAAAGAAAAAGGTGGATTTGTTAATGCATATGATCCTGTTGCCAATAATTCCATGAAAATTATTTTTCCAGATATTTCCTACAAAAACTCTTGGGAAAAAGCTTGTCAAAGTGTTGATGGAGTTGTGATCATGACTGAGTGGAACGAGTTTAGAGGAATTAGTTTAAGTTATTTAAAATCAATAATGAAAACCCCAATTCTTTTAGATACAAGAAATATTTTACCTGTAAAAAAATTAAAACAAAATGGATTTCTTTTTGATAATGTTGGAAATAATTAGTTGAATGAAAGTTGAAGAAACAAAAATCAACGGTGTGAAAATTTTAACACCTTCAATACATAATGATTCAAGAGGTAGTTTCTTTGAGACCTTTAAATCGACTGTTTTCAGTTCATATGGTTTACCAAATATTTTTCCTCAAGATAATCAAGTTAGATCGAAGCATAACGTGTTAAGGGGGTTACATTATCAACTCAACCAGCCTCAGGGAAAATTAGTTCAAGTAATCGTTGGCTCCATACTCGATGTTGCTGTTGATATAAGAGTTGGTTCTCCAACATTTGGAAAATACCATGCTGAGCAAATCTCAGCTAAAAATAAGAAAATTTTTTATATCCCTGAAGGATTTGCCCATGGATATGTGGTAATATCTGATTTTTCAATTGTGTTATATAAATGTACCAACGTTTATGATCCAGAAGATGAGTATGGCATAAAATGGGACGATCCTGATTTAAATATTAAATGGGGCATTAGCTTACCCATTTTAAACGATAAAGACGATAATTTGCCCTACTTGCAAGATCAAAAGTGCTTACCGAGTTACTAGAATGAAGCTTATATTAATTACAGGTGGTTGCGGTTTTATTGGATCAAACTTTATTCAATATTTACTAGAAAAATATTCTGATATATATGTTATTAATTTGGATAAATTGACTTATGCTGGTAGAGAAATTAATCTTCCGCCTGTTTTAGATAAGAGGCATAAGCTAATAATAGGCGATATTTGCGACAATAAATTAGTAGGATCTCTTTTTAAAAAGTATGAATTTAATTCAGTAATTCACTTTGCGGCAGAAAGTCATGTTGATAGATCAATAGATTCTCCAGACGGTTTCATAAATACAAATATTTTAGGCACTCTCAATTTACTAGAGCATTCAAGAAAGTATTTTTCTAAATCAAAAAATATAAATTTTCGATTTCTTCATATCTCTACTGATGAAGTGTATGGTTCACTTGGCAAATATGGAAAATTTGTTGAAACTACACCTTATGACCCTAGCTCCCCATATTCTGCATCAAAAGCTGGTTCAGATCATCTTGTAAGAGCATGGAATAGAACGTATGATCTTCCTACTTTAATAACAAATTGTTCAAACAATTACGGGCCTTATCAATTTCCTGAAAAACTAATACCTTTAATGATAATTAATGCTTTAAAGGATAAGTCATTGCCAGTTTACGGCAAAGGGGAAAATGTTCGGGATTGGTTGTATGTTTTAGATCATTGTAAGGCAATACTTACTGTTTTAGAAAATGGAATTGCAGGCCAAACTTATAATATAGGCGGTAATAATGAGATAAAAAATATTCATGTAGTTGAAACTATCTGCAAAGTTTTAGATGACTTAATTCCAAAAGGTGGATCTGAATCTTACAAAAAGTTGATCAAATTTGTGCAAGATAGACCCGGTCATGACTTTCGTTATGCTATTGACGCATCCAAAATAAGATTGGAATTAGGATGGTCGCCTAAGGAGTCTTTTGAAAGTGGAATAGAAAAGACTATAAAATGGTATATTCATAATATTGATTGGTGGGAACCTATATATAGTACTCAAAAATACCAAAAAAGGTTGGGAGTTTTATAATTTTGAAAGGAATAATTCTAGCAGGAGGAAGCGGAACAAGACTTTATCCTATTACTAAGGTCGTTTCTAAACAATTATTACCCATCTACGACAAACCAATGATTTTCTATCCTCTTTCCACATTAATGCTTGCTGGTATTAAAGATATTTTAATTATTTCTACTCCTGAGGATACTCCTAGGTTCGATCAACTTTTGGGCGATGGTCAAAAGTTAGGTTTAAACATTTCATATGAAATTCAGCCATCACCCAATGGTTTAGCTGAGGCATTTATAATAGGAGAAAATTTTATTGGTGATGATGGAGTATGTCTGATACTTGGTGATAATATTTTTTACGGACATGGTTTGTCTAAATTGCTTTCAAAAGGTACTAGATCTATTCTGGAAAATAATAAAGCTTTAGTGTTTGGTTATGGTGTTAAGGACCCCCAGAGGTATGGTGTTGTTTCATTTGAAAAGTCAGGTAGGGTCAAGCAGATAACTGAAAAACCAAAAAGTCCAGATTCAAGATATGCCGTGGTTGGATTATATTTTTATCCAAATGATGTAATTGAATTAGCTAAAACTCTTAAACCTTCTAAAAGAGGAGAATTAGAGATTAGTGCTTTAAATCAAATATATCTTAATAAAAAAAGGTTAGAACTAGAAATCATGGGCAGAGGTTACGCTTGGTTGGATACAGGAACTAAAGAAGCAATGAATAATGCATCAAATTTTATTAAATCAATTGAAGATAGGCAAAGTTTAAAAATATCTTGTTTAGAAGAAATTGCATATAGGAAAGGCTTCATAGATATAGAACAATTAAAAAAAATTGCTGAAGATTACCCAAATGAATATGGCAGATACTTAAAAAAGATTATTTAAAGAGTATAATGCGAGTCAAAATTAAAAAATATTTATTCATAAAGTAAAATTATAAAATATGCCACAATCAACCGATATCTTTTTTGAATCAATACCAGCAAACAGATCATCATTAATAATATCAATACCAGCATTAGTAAATTTGGTATAATTCAGATCAATAGAATATTTTAGATCCTTTATTTTCGATGGAATTTTAAGATTTAAAGAAGAAAATATCCGTTTTTCCATGCCTAACTCATATCTTTTAGATTGTAAATCTTTATAGTTTTGCTCAACCATATCTCTAGTATTTAATCCTCTCCTTGTATTAGAAAAATGAAAATTTAATGCTACATCTTTTAGAACAACAAAATAATTTACTAAAAACTCTTGTGCATGAGGTCCAGCCCAGAAACCTAAAGGTTGTTGATGATTATAAAAATCATTTATATCATATTTATGCATATAAATTCTTTGGTCAGTCCAATTATATTCTAATTTTAGTTCTGATTTATTTAAAATTTTATTTTTAACACAATAACCTGCGGCCAAACCAAACCAATTATGATTTTTTGTTTTAAAAAGCCATTCCGGCGTAAACTCATCCATATAAAAAGCTAAGTAAGACGCTTGAGATTCATTTAATGTGTATAAAATTTCAAACCCCATTTGAATATTATCAGTATCCCCAATATAGTTTTCTAAAGGATAAAAGGGTATAATAGGCAATAGATAATACATATCCACACTACGTGTAGCATAGACAACAGATTCATAGAGACTAATTAAAAATTTATTATTAGGTTTCCATTTTATTTGATGTGCAGCTATATTTCTTGGTATATTAATATATCTCTGACTAAAGTTATTACTATAATAATTTGTGCGTAAAGTATCTGGTATGTTACTATTTAAAAACCCATGAAAGTATAAATAATTAAGTGTGGTGTTTAGCTTATACCTAAATCCTATCTGAGGGTAAGAAGGTGCTTTATTTGAAATATGTAACGACCTTTCTCCATGACCCCAATGTCTATTAAATTTTCCTAATTCGATTACAATGTTATCATAATTGTAGCTTAATTTTGCTTCAACGTGTTCAGTCCAATATCCGCTAGCATCTTTTGACTTATCAATATAAGCAAAACTTTGTTGTGGAGAAAAATTAAAAAGATTTTGATCAATATTTCCCAATAATCCTAATTGCAAGTAATTAAGTGTTAAATCTAGGTTATTATTTTCAATGTATGCGTTTAATCCAAAACCAAAAATATTAATTGGTTTTTTTTGATACATCCAATCCCTTCCATTAGTTGAATAAACAGAAAAAATAGCAGGTTTAATGATGATTTTATTGGCTGATAATAACTGCGATAATAAAATTAAAAGGAAACAATATTTAATTTTTCTATTCATTTACTTCGAGCACCGATAAAAAATATATTAAAAATAGATTTGGAAAAATATATTAAATCTGTAGTAAATGGTTTTTTTTCTTTTTTATTAAGGTAATTGATTTCACTTTCAATGATTTCATCAAAAGTTTTTGGAAGATCTGCGTAATATGGTGGTATCAAGCCAGGCTTAAAATTAGTCCGTTTTTGTTGCAGAGACTTTGGGTATAAGCTGAAATAATGCTCACTTAAAGCTCTTACTCCAATAAGATTAAGATCACCTCGAATCCAATTAAATACCTGAGGAATCTCATCTATAAAATATCTTCTAAAAATTCTTCCCCAGGAGGTTATCCTGTAATCATTTTTCATTTTACCAGACAAGTCTAAATGATTCTTTTCATAAATATCACCTTGAATAAACTCACTGTAGGGATACATAGTTCTTAATTTATAAATGTAAATTAATTTTCCTAAATATCCAATTCTTTTAAGCTTAACGATTGGTCCGTATGAAGGAAATTTTTCATTTGAAATAGTATTTTTCTTTTTGCATATAAAATATATTCTATCATCATAACTACATTCATCAATTAACTCATACCCACAAAATGAAAGACGCCCTAAGACTTCTGATTTTGATAAAACACGATTTCTTCCATTAGTAAGGATAAAGTATATTTGTTTTGTAATTGTTATTTTTGGAAAAACTCTGCGAAAAATAAAATAAAATGGAAGAATTATAGAATATAAAAAATGAGGCATTTTTGATCTAAGGTTCTTTTTCATATGTTCTAAAGGAATAAAACTTCCAACCATTATTCCTCCAGGCTTTATTTTGGAGTATGTTGATAATAAATATTCGTTTATTCTTCTAAAATCATTAAGAGGGTGAGTATTTATAAATAAATCTTTTGATAATGATTTTAATAGATCCACATTAATTGTAGAAACCGTATTTAATATGGTAACATTTTTACTGCTAAAATTCTCCTCTTTGATAATATTCCAAATGAAATCAATTAATTTTTTAGAGTAATTGAAATCAAACATTTCAATACTTTTAGATAATTCATTTTTTTCATAACATGAATTCGGTTTGATAGAATTCTTTTTAAGGTTATTCAAAACCTGCTGATCTTTAATTTTGTTAGAATGATCTTTTATACTTTTTTCAAAACCATTTGATGTTTTAGATTTTCCGAAAAAGAACAAAAAGAATGCAATTATTTCTATGGTGGAATGTATAAGACTTGCCTTATAAATAACGATCATTGAATTTGGGCTAATTCTCAATAAAAAAGAGAAAAATGTTAAAAATAAAATTGTTAAGATTGCAGCCTTAATATAAGGTGCTATTTCATAATAGTGATTTATAGTATTGGGCTCTTTATATCGATTCGTTAGAAGAGTTCCAAGTCCCCATGAGGAAATTAAGATTAAAAAGTTCTTCTCGTGTAAAATATTATATTGGAATGTTCCACTACTAAAGTAAGTTAACATGACATAAATAAGAATCAAAAAAAATATACCAGGCAAAAGCCATTTAATATAAAATTTATTTGATATTTTCCCTTTATTTTGTAGGAGTGAATCACCATCGACCACTATTTTTGATTTTATATATATTTTTAAAAAGCTTGTAAAGCATAATTCACATAAAAAAGAAATAAGTACATAAGATAGTACAAAAAATCTTGAAACTGCCCACAAATCAGACATGGATAGGATTATAACAACTGAAAGTAGAGACAATAATGATGACCAAAAGATTACCCTTATAGATAACCTAATTGAATTTTCAATTATTCGATCTATTTTTTTGTAGTATTGAGCAAAAATAATCCATAAGGAAATAAATATTAGATATAAATAAAAATAATTATTAACAGGAAAAATGCTCTTGAATTTTTGGTAATGCATTATAAAAAAAACGCCGTTAAGGGATATTATATTACTAATCCATAGGGCTTTCTTTAATGCAGATTTCTGAATCATTTAATTTTAACATTGGGGTTGAATGTTATGTCTTGCCTAAGAAAACTAATATCTAATAGTATAGATATAGTGTGATAAAAATCACATCTACAAACTCCCGCCATGATTTTCAAACGCTTTTTATATTTTTCTTAGGTTTTTAAAAATTATTAGCGTTTTATGGCGATAGGGTTTCCTTTATATATGAGACTCAAATCTATATATTTTATAGATAATATTAAAATATTTTTTAGAATTAATATAGCTATTTACAAGTTATACTTTTCTTGTGTTTTTATAGATTTAGGGTATTTAGATATAAGCCATAGAAAAAAATTATTCACATCTATTTTATTTTCGAATAAACTTAAACTTTTTTCTTTAGTTTCATTTTTTATTTTGGGGTTTTTTAAGATTTCAATAGACTTTTCAATTAATCCTTCAGATGAATTAAAAATATGTAGGAGACCTCTTTTCTGTTGATTTTCTAACGTACCAGCAGTGAGACTATTGACATATATGCTTGGAGTTCCCATAATTGCAGACTCTGAAGCCATTGTTGCTCCTTCGCCAATGAAGAGTTCAGCAAATGATAATACATCATGAATTTCAGTAGGATTTATATTTAGTTTATATTTTCTTAAAACATTTGGAATTCTATTTTCTGCTGAAATAAAAACTCGAGCGTGATTTTTAATTTCATTTACAAGTTTAATTAGATTTTTAATTGAAAAACCTTTTTGTCCAACATCATGGCTTGCATCCCATGAAACTAAACGTAAAACAACATATTTTTCTCTTTTGTTAAGATTTAATTTTTTTAAAACATTAACATTAGGTTTAAAATGATCAGGATGTAGGTAGGTATCTTCCATATAACCATCAAATTTTATGTGCTTCATGCCTAGATAACTGTTAAATGACAATGGTGTTATTATTGTGTCTGTAAAAGGTAAAAATGATGCAATCCCTAGTTTTGCATGCTCAGTGTCAGTAAAAGAGATATGAGGTTTGTTAAAATAATAAGCTATTTGCGCGGCATATGGAGAAGCAAAGCTTACGTAAATATCGGGTTTGAATAATTTTGAGTATCTGAACAGTATTAGATTTGCTTTAAATAAATAAAGTAGTTTACCACCAAGTGTTTTTGAACCACTACCTCTTGATATATAAGGAATTTTATAATTTGATAAAAGAATGTGAGTAACATCTTTTTTTCTGGCAATTACTAAAACCCTATCACCGTTTTGTTTAAGTAATTTTATGAGATTTTTAAAGTAGTGAACATGAGCTGGATGACCAATATCGAATAAAACTTTCATTTAGGTAAATCTTTTAGTGTTTTGAGATAAACATTTTTCACTTTTAAGGCAATTTTATCTAATTCAAAGGGAGCGACTGCTTGTCTTCCTTGAGTTCTATTATTTTTAGTTAAAACTAAGTTAACTTTTTTCCTAATATCATCTGGTTCATAGGAGGTAATGTAAGTATTTGGTACATCTTTAATTAATTCTGCTACATGACCAACATCCGTAGAAACAATAGGGCAATTACATGCCAAAGCCTCTTTTACAATTATTGGACCGGTTTCAGAAAAAGACGTGACAAGAAGTAAGTCTGATGCATTTAAAATTAAATTCACTTTTTCCTTTTCATATCCTTTTAATTCTACAAGTTGACAATTGACAATTTCTGAAATCACCGACTTTGCTAGTGGTGCATTTTTTATTTTATTGTCAAACGATGATGAAAATGCGACGTAATAATTTTCTGGATTCCATCCAAGTTTTATTCTGGCTTCTTTTTTAGATATTGAGAAAAAAAGGTTGTTATCATAACCACAGGGTATAATATTTTGAGGTGGTGCGTAGATTTTAAGCTTTTGTGCTAAATTGGGATGAACAAATATATTAGACGCTGATAATCGAGAAGCTAATTTGCTAAATAAATAGTTTTTTCTCATATTTACATCACTACCATGAAACGTTACAATAACGGGAACATTTTTTTGCATTGTAGCTAATAAACCTGATAATCCATAATGAGCATGAATTAAATCAAATTTCTCAGATTTGATTTTCTTGTTTAAAAGGAAATAATTTTGTAAATAGCCAAATATCCCTTTCCCTTTTATCAAAAAAAAATCAACAGAAACTCCTTTTTTAATTAAGCTTTCGGCTTGTTCTTTTACGAAAGGACTCATTTTGGCACTGTTGCCGCTAGCTACTATTAAAATTCGCATTTTTTGATTTAATTGATGCTATTAGATAATAAAAAAGGGAACCTGAGGTCACAGAATCAATCACATGACCTCCGAAAAAACCGTAAGCAAAAAATAAAGTAATTGATACTTTATTTTTAACATCTGACTTTAAAAAGGAAGAGAAAGATATTCTAGAGATAATTAAAATAAATATTATCGTACCTACAAGACCATATTTGAAGAAAAAGTCGAAAAAATCCATTGAGGCGTTAGTAAACCAAAATTCACCTCTTTCTCTCCAAAATAAATTCTGACCTGCAAAGCTTTTACCAAGAATAAAGGTTCTTATATCCGTAAATGATTCTTCCATTTGAATATTCAAAGAAGCGTATCTTCTGAAATTAATAGATGCAATACTATTTAAGGCTTGATTATTATACAATCCACCAACTTTTTCTGCAGCTTTCAAAGATTTTTCAATATTTAAACCAAATCTAGACTCATATAGCTCTACAGTACGATCTATTAAAATAGTAAACGAAAAAAAGAGGGTGATAAATAAGGTAAAATAAGCAATAATTTTATTTGGGCTCAAAGCTTTCCTTTTTAAAGCAAAATATAAAGGAATTATAAAACCAAATACACTTTTTGATGCAATAATAAAAGCATTCATTACTGTTAATGAAACGGGTATGATTTTTCTTCTTAGTGGACCATCAAGGAGAAAAAATGTAAAAAAAATGAGATTTAAAATTGATACTGGGTTACCTCCCTGAAACATACCTTTGGATGTGCCTTCAAATCTATATGATTCAAGCCCTATCCCAAATAGAAACCCAAAACTTAAGTTTATCACAAAAAAAATAAAATTTATAGAAATAATCCTTTTTGTTAGCTTGATATCTAAATCCATTCTGTTTTTTAAGAAAACATACAAAAATAAGAGAAATTGGAACCTAAGTATGTAGGTTAGGTTTTCAACCAACATTGATAATGATGAATTATCTAGATAGTAAATCATTCCATTTAAAAGAAAAAATATGAACAGTACTATAGTTAGTAACTCATCAAAAA
>NZKX01000075.1 GCA_002694025.1 Fidelibacterota bacterium
ATAATGAAATCCCAAAATTTGATAGTGATAATTTTATATGGAGTTTTGGAGACCTGAAAATTAAATCATATGGTAAAACAAATAATTTTTTGGTCAACTATTATGGCCCACCTTCAGGATATAAAATTCCTGGTGAAGATCAATTTAAACCCTGGAGTACTTTTCCAAGGTATTCTCTTTCTCAAGTTATAGATACTTATGATTATGATTTGCCTGAGGATATGGATTGGATGAGTCAGTTTATTCCTGGACAAGTACCAGATTGGATAATGGATATTGAAGATCTTAAGGAGCGAAACAGTATGATGGAAATGATGGGAATTGGAAGTGACTTTGATATAACAAAATCACCATTCTACGAAAAAATTGTGATAATTGGAGTTTCTGTAGAAGTTTTACATGATGTTAAATCTACTCCATTTTATAATTATATGGGCCTTAGTCAACTAACACCAGGGATGGAAACACATGCCAATGCAATTCAGACAGTTTTACATGAAAATTTCATCACTTCATTTGGTGGTAAAACTACTGGGTATCTTTCTGAAAATGCTTCATACCCCTTGGTAAATATTTTTCTTATATTGTTTTTGTGTGCTTTTGCATATTTAGTTCTTACAGTGTTTGATTTACACCCCATAATTTCTGGTTCAATTATATTTATTGAAGGCTTAATTTATTACGCAGTTGCAATGGGTGCTTTCACCAATGATTATTTATGGTTTTTGAAAACCACTTTAAATACTTTATTACCAAACAGTTTAAAAAATACTTTTTATGAACAATTAGCAGTAGAGCTTCCAATACCTGGAGAATCATTTTTACTTCCTATTATCGCTCCCATATCAGGATTAATTCTTGTTTTTTCTAGCAATATTGTGTACCAATTTTTACATGAGCAAAAGGATAAAAAATTTTTAAGGGAAACATTTGGAACTTATATAGCGCCTAAAGTGTTAGATAAAATGTATGAAGAAAAGCAGGCTCCAAAGCTTGGTGGAGTTGAAGGGCATCATACAGCATTTTTTTCTGATATACAAAATTTTTCTACATTTTCCGAAGTACTAGAACCAGAAAGAATGGTTTCCTTGATGAATGAATATTTAACCGTTATGTCTAAAGTGATTCTGGAGAATCAAGGAACTCTTGATAAATATATAGGTGACGCCATTGTTGCTTTTTATGGAGCACCTGCCCCTGTTAAAAATCATGAAATTAAATCCTGCCAGACCGCTTTAGCCATGCAAAAAGCTTTGGAGGGACTAAGAACTAAATGGAAAAAAGAAAATAATTGGCCAGATATAGTTTATTCAATGCAGCATCGAATAGGTCTTAATTGTGGCCGCATGGTGACAGGAAATATGGGCTCAGAAATGCGAATGAATTATACAATGATGGGTGATACTGTCAATTTAGCCGCTAGATTAGAATCTTCAGCTAAGCAATATGGTGTATATAATTTTGTTGGTGAAAATATTTATGAAGCCGCAAAGTCACACTTTGCCTTTCGATTTTTAGATTTCGTAGCTGTTAAAGGGAAGAGTATACCTGTAAAAGTTTATGAACTAATTTCTGATAAAAATGATATTCTAATTGAGAACATTAATCTAATTAAACTTTTTGAAGATGGTATAGATCATTACTTTAAGCAAGATTGGAAAAAGGCTATATTGAAATTTCAGCAGTCAGAAAATCTTGAAGATAAATTTGAATCACGCAATACAAATCCTTCAAAGATTTACATAGAACGATGTAAAATGTTTATGGAGAATCCACCAGGAAAAAATTGGGACGGAGTTTGGAAAATGACGTCAAAATAATATTTTTTATGGTTTAATTTTTGGTTAAAACGATTTATTATGAATAATGTAAGAGGGAAAATCTTATGGGTTGATGATGAAATTCATCATTTAAAACCCCACATTTTATTTCTTGAAGAAAAGGGATACCATTTATTTCAGGCATCTAATGGTCAAGATGCAATTTCCCTTGCAAAATCAAACTCATTTGATTTGGTACTTTTAGATCAATCAATGCCAGGGATGGATGGATTGGAAACATTAAATAAATTGAAAAAAATTAGACAAAACCAAATCATTATTATGATTACAAAAACCGAAGATGAATGGCTTATGGATGAGGCGATAAATAGTCAAATTGAACATTTTTTAATTAAACCAGTTAATCCAAGCCAAATTTTTATGGCATGTAAACAGATTTTAGAAAAAAATAAGCTTCAAGAACAAAAAGCTACAAGCGATTATCTATTATCTTTCAGTAATATAGATTCAAAATTAAGCACTGGATTAAATTCAGATGAATGGTTTGATTTATACAACGATTTAGTTGACTGGCAGATAAAATTTGACCGCTATAAAGATATTGGCCTTACTAACATCTTATTCGATCAAATACAAAGTTGTAACAAAGAGTTTGTAAATTTTTTTCTTTCAAATTACTTGGAGTGGTTAAACAGCACTAATCGACCCTTATTTCCTAATGATATTATCAAAAACTGCCTATCTCCAAAACTTGAAAATAACGAAAAGGTGTGTTTACTGGTTATTGATTGTATGCGTCTGGATCAATTTAAATCTCTTATGCCATTGCTTGATCCTTTTTTTGAAATTGATTTGCGATACTCATTTTCCTTATTACCGTCGGCAACTCAGTATTCAAGAAATGCAATTTTTTGCGGCATGTTTCCAGATGAAATGGTAAAAAATTATCCAAACCAGGCTAATGACATGAAATTAGAAGCTAATAGCCTAAATCAGTATGAAAATCTTTTTCTAAAGGATAATCTTAACAGATTAGGTTACAAGAATAAATCTATACATTATCATAAAATATGGGCTGTTGATGAAGGGAAAAAGTTCCAAAATAGAATTAGCGACTATGCCCAAAAAGATTTACTAGCAATTGTGGTAAATTTTGTCGACTTACTAGCCCATAAAACGTCCCAAATGGATATTCTAAAAGAATTAGTTCCTGATGAGTCAGGTTACCGAACGGCTGTAAGGTCTTGGTTGGAGCAGTCCTGGCTATATGATGTCCTAAAATATTTTGGGAAAAACGGTTGGAGTGTTATTCTGACTAGCGATCATGGAAGCATTCGAGTCAAAAATAGTTTAATGGTTGCTGCTGATAAAGGAGCTTCATCAGGATTAAGATTTAAATTTGGAAGAAATTTAAACACAAATCAAAAAAATGCACTAATTATAAAGGAACCAGACATCTATAAGTTACCGTCTTTTGGTTATCAACCTAGCTATTTAATTGCAAAATTTGATAATTATTTTGTCTACCCTAACGAAGCATCAAAATATCAAACAAAGTTTAAGAATACCTTTCAACATGGAGGTGTAAGTATGGAGGAAATAATAGTTCCTTTAGCGTTAATGAAAGGACGCGGATTTTGATTATTCAATGTCAATCAGTAGAAGAAACACAAAATCTTGCAAAGAAGTTAGCGAAAAAGATTTCTCAAGGATCTATAATCTCATTAATTGGTGACCTTGGCACTGGGAAAACAACATTTACAAAAGGGTTTGCAAAGCAGCTGGGTATAGAAGATCATGTAACCTCGCCAACTTTTAAATTAGTATCTGAATATCAAGGAGAAAAATATAAACTTTATCATATTGATGCATATAGAATGGACGGTCCTAATGATTTTTTAAATATTGGAGGTGAAGAATACTTGTCGTCAAAAAAAAATATTACAATTATCGAATGGGGTGATTTATTAATGGATTTACTTCCTGAGAGAACTATAACAGTGAATTTTACAAGAATTAAATCGCCAAAAGAATCTAGAAGAATTCAGATTAGAGGAATAGAAATTGTTTGATAAATATATTTTAGCTCTGGAAACCTCGTCCTCGATTTGTGGTGCTTCCATAATCCACAAAGGTAAATTAGTCAGTATCGAGGAAAAAGATGTAAAAAGACAACATGCAGAATTGCTTCCAGATATCACTAAAAAGACCTTAAATAATATTGAAATGAATCTAGATGATATTGATGCAATAGCCATTAATATAGGTCCAGGTTCGTTTACAGGTCTTCGTGTAGGGTTGGGATTTGCTAAAGGATTAGCATATTCCAAAAGTTTGCCTATAATTCCAATACCCTCGATGTTATCATTAGCATTTGGCTTACGAAAATATGAACCTCAGCAAGGGATGTTACTTTCGCATGGGGAGAAAATTTTTTTTCAGACTTTTAAATGGAAAAATAACCTGCCATCTCTAAATAAAGAAATTTGCTTAGGTAACATTAATAATTACATCCAGTATTTCTCTAATGGATTTCATTATAACTGTGAAAATATATTATTTGGTTTTAAAGAAATTAGAGCAGCTAAACACTCATCCTCAAATATTGGAGAGTTAGCCTCAATTTATTACGAAGATTTTGTCGTATACAAACCACAAACGTTAGTTCCTAATTACATAGCTTCCTTCAAAACAGGTACATGACTTAAAATATGTATATTAGATGTGGTAGCCCTCTAGACTTAGAAGAATTATACAAATTAGAGAAAATGATTTTTAAAACCGAGGCGTGGACGAGAGAAATGCTAAAAATGGAATTATTAATAAATACAAATTCTCAAACATTATTAATTGAAGAAAAGGGATTAATATTAACATATCTTATTTTTAGAAAAGATTTGATGGAATATCAAATTCTCAACTTTGGCGTATCACCATCTATACAGAATAAGGGGTTAGGCTATAGAATTCTTAAAAATTTCTTGGAAAATATTGAAACTAATTCACCTGTTTTTTTAGAAGTTAAAAAAAGTAATTTTCGAGCAATTAATTTGTATGAAAAAAACAGTTTTAAGGTGTTTGGTGAGAGGAAAAATTACTACAAAGACGGCTCATCTGCATTGATGATGAGTTATTATAAAACTACATAATATGAACTGGTTTAGAAGAAAAGATAAAAAAATAAAAGAAAAAGAAAGAAAGAGCATTCCTGACGGATTATGGGATAAGTGCAAATCTTGTAATGAGATAATTTACTGTCCAGAATTAGAAAAAAATTTGTTTATTTGTCATCACTGCGACCATCACTTTCGAGTGAAGCCAAGTTTTTATAAAGAATTACTTCTTGATGATGGTTCAGTGAAAAAATACTTCGAAAATATTTCTTCAGTTGATTTCTTGAAATTTAAAACAAATAAGAGTTATGAAGATCAACTTTTCACAGCAAAAGAAAAAACCGGTGATTCAGATGCAATAAAAGTATATGAGGGAAAAATAAATAAAAAGCCTGTTGTTCTAGGCGTTATGAATTTTAATTTTATTGGGGGGAGTATGGGATCAGTAATTGGTGAAGTTGTTTCCAGATCTATAAATCTTTCCGAGCAAACGGAATCACCTTTTTTATTAATTTGCTGTTCGGGTGGTGCAAGGATGCAGGAGGGAGCAATCTCATTAATGCAATTAGCAAAAACTACAAGTCGATTGGCTAGATTTTCTAAAAATGGAGGATTGTATATACCTATTTTGACGGATCCTACAACAGGTGGAGTTACAGCTAGCTTTGGCATGCTCGGTGATATAATTCTTGCTGAACCCGGTGCTTTAATTGGGTTTGCGGGACCAAGAGTTATTAAACAAACAATTGGCCAAGACTTACCGCAGGGTTTTCAACGATCTGAATTTTTATTAAAAAAGGATTTATAGACCATATTGTTCATAGGAAAAATATGAAACAAGAAATTTTCAACTTAATATCAATTCTTTCATGAAACCTAATATTTTAATTGTTAACGATGATGGCATACTCTCTCCAGGTATCAAAGCATTGGCAGAAGCTTTGGAAAGTCTTGGATCTATTACTATTGTGGCTCCAGAAAAAGAGCAAAGTGGCAAAAGTCATTCAATTTCACTAAATACCCCCATTAGGATTAAACCCGTAAAATTAAAAAAAAGCCTTAAGGGTTGGTCAGTTCTAGGTACACCGGTGGATTCAGCAAAAATTGCACTTAAAATTCTTTTAAAAAGGAAACCCGATCTTGTCATATCTGGAATTAATTTAGGAGCTAATCTAGGCAAAAATTTAATCTATTCCGGGACTGTGTCAGCAGCATTTGAAGGTGCTATATTAGGCATCCCATCTGCAGCAATTAGCCTTGACTCTTTTAAAGCAAGTAGATTTAGTGTTGCCAAAGACGTAGCATTTTCAATCGCTAATCATTTATTAGAACATAAATTACCCAAAGGCACTATGCTAAATGTTAATGTTCCTTATATTAATGCAAAAAAATTGAAAGGGTTTTTAGTCACTAAACAAGGGGGACTAAGCTTTATTGATTCCTATGAGAGAAGAGTTGATCCTCGAGGGCAGTCGTATTATTGGATCAAAGGTGCAATTAATAATACCGACCAATCTATTGAATATGACGGTGAAGCAGTTTCGAATGGATATGTTAGTATAACACCTATTCATTATGATATAACTAACAATTTATACATAAATGAACTAAAGCATAAAATAATACATGAATAATATTAGGCAAGGAGGGGTAGTAATTATAGATTTTGGATCTCAGTATACAAAATTAATTGCTAGAAGAATCAGAGAAAACATGGTTTTTTCAGAAATCTTGTCTCCTGATTCAGCTATAGATACAATAATGAAAAATTCTCCAGCGGCAATTATTTTATCAGGAGGTCCAAATAGTGTAAATGATAATTCTATAGCTAATTTTAATGAAGCAATACTAAGAGCAGATATTCCAATACTAGGCATATGTTATGGTCTGCAACTAATCGTGAAAAATCATGGCGGGAATATAGATTCTCAAGGAAGTGGAGAATATGGTTTAGCAACCATCGATATTAAAAATAAAGATACGCTATTCAATGGTTGCAATAATTCTTCGAAAGTTTGGATGAGTCATGGAGATAAAGCGCTTGATATACCACAAGAATGGGAATTACTAGCTGTTTCATCAAATGGCGTTATCGCTGCAATTGGAAATAAAAATCAAAATCGATTTGCAACCCAATTTCACCCAGAAGTTAGTCATACTCAAAATGGTGGTATTATTATACATAATTTTCTATTCAAAATAGCAAGGTGTTTACCAAACTGGACTCCTAAAAATTTTATAAATGAAAAAATTAAGGCCATAAAAAAACTTGTTGGTGATAATAAGGTATTGGTTGGAGTGAGTGGTGGTGTTGATTCTTCAGTCGTAGCTGCATTAATTAAGAAAGCAGTAGGTAATAATATGATAGCGGTTCTTATCGACCATGGCTTAATGAGGATAGATGAGGCAAGGGAATGTAGAAGTTTTCTTAGGGAAGCTTTAAATTTAAAAATTAACCTTTATGACGAATCAGATGTTTTTTTTTCAAAACTTAAAGGAGTTCAAGACCCTGAAAAGAAAAGAAAAATTATTGGGAAACAGTTTATAAAATCATTTGAACAGGTATCTAAGAAGTATAATAGTATCCAATTTTTGGCTCAAGGAACATTGTATCCAGATGTTATTGAAAGTGGAGTAAGTGATATTAAAACTGCTAAAGTAATAAAAAGTCACCACAATGTTGGAGGTCTTCCAAAAAATATGAAATTCAAACTAATTGAACCTCTTCGAGAATTATTCAAAGATGAAGTTAGGAATGTAGGACTTGAATTAAATTTGAATAAATTATTGGTGGGTAGGCACCCTTTCCCAGGACCTGGATTGGGGGTAAGAATTATTGGTGAGGTAACTTCAGAACGTGTTAGAATTCTTCAAAATTCAGATAAAATATACATTGATATTTTACACGAGGATGGATTATATGACAATATCTGGCAAGCCTTTGCAATTCTAGTACCAATAAAAACTGTTGGAGTTATGGGTGATAAAAGAACCTACGAGCATTTAGTAGCTTTGCGAGCTGTAACAAGTGAAGATGGTATGACAGCAGATTGGTTTAAAATGCCAATAAAAACTCTCCAAAAAGTATCCTCTAAAATCATTAATAATGTAAAAGGTGTTAATCGCGTAGTTTATGACATAACCTCGAAGCCTCCTGGAACGATTGAATGGGAATAATGTAAT
>NZKX01000116.1 GCA_002694025.1 Fidelibacterota bacterium
AACAAACATCCTTAGTTTCTGATTTTGTAAAAGAAGCTAGGCAGTATATTGAAAATGAAAATGAAGAAAAAGCAGGCCTAAAATTACTACAGGCTCAGCGAGGAATGCCGAAACATCCTCAAGTAATGAAGATATTCCAAGAAACAGGAATGTTAAAACTATCTCAAGAAACAGAATCCATATACACCCGTGATAAAAAAATGCATGAAGTTGACGACGAACTATATTTTGCGGTTGATGAAAAAAGCCATGTTATGGATATTACAGAAAAAGGGAGGAATCTCCTTTCACCTGATAACCCGGATACTTTTATTATACCAGATCTTGGAGAGTTATTATTAGAAGTAGAGGAACGTGAGGGATTAACTAATAAAGAAATAGAATATGAAAAAGAAAAAGCACATCAACTACATGCTGAAAGAAGTAGTACTATTCATAATTTTAATCAACTACTAAGGGCCTACACACTTTACGAGAAAGACGTTGAATATGTCTTACAAGATAGAAAAGTAATGATAGTAGATGAATTTACAGGACGGGTTTTACCAGGAAGAAGATATTCTGACGGGTTACATCAGGCGCTTGAGGCAAAAGAAAATGTACGAATTGAAAGGGAGACTCAAACTCTAGCAACAATCACAGTTCAAAATTATTTTCGTTTATATGATAAGTTGGCAGGGATGACTGGTACTGCTGAGACTGAAGCTGAAGAACTTGGGTCTATATATGGATTAGATGTTACCGTAATACCTACTCATAGGCCAATTTCCAGAGATGACCGTGATGATTTAGTCTACAAAACAAAACGAGAAAAGTATAATGCTGTAATTGATGAAATTTCTGATTGCCACGGTAAAGGACAACCTATCTTAGTTGGGACTATTTCTGTGGAGGTATCTGAGCTACTATCGCGTATGCTAAAGAGAAAAAATATCCCGCACAATGTTTTAAATGCAAAGCAACACAAAAGCGAGGCTGATATCGTTGCCAGAGCTGGTCAAAAAAGTGCTGTAACTATAGCTACAAATATGGCTGGACGTGGTACAGATATTAAATTGGCTGATGGTATTAAAGATCTTGGAGGTCTGCACATCATTGGTACAGAGAGACATGAGTCAAGGAGAATCGACTTGCAACTTCGGGGTAGAAGTGGAAGACAAGGTGATCCTGGTTCCTCAAGATTTTATTTATCTTTAGAGGATGATCTAATGAGGCTTTTTAGCTCTGATAGAGTTGCTTCAATTATGGATCGTATGGGAATTGAGGAAGGTGAAGTAATCTCAGCAGGAATGGTAACAAGGGCAATATCTGGTGCTCAGAAGAAGGTTGAAGTTAGAAATTTTGGAATTAGAAAACATTTATTAGAATATGATGATGTCATGAATCAACAAAGGCAGGTAGTGTATGATATAAGGAATCAGGCGTTATCAGGACAGAATATGCGCGATTCTGTTCATCAGGTCATAGATGATTTTATTTTTGAAGAAATTAACTCCCAAGCTGATTTGGGTACTCCTGAGATGTGGGACTGGGAATATTTAAAACAACGTTTTGCATCGCATATTATGGTTGATTTATCCTATGATAAGCTGCAAAAGGATCTTGACGAAACTGATAATAATGAAATAATTATTGATTGGGTTTTAAAAGAAGCAAAGTCTATTTATAGATCAAGGGAAGACTTAATACCTGATCAGATTATTAGAGGTTTTGAACGCTTTATAATGCTGAGAACTATTGATGAAAAATGGAAAGACCATCTTTATGCTATGGACCAATTAAGAGAAGGTATAAACCTGCGTGCATATGGACAAAAAAATCCATTGTTAGAATACAAATCGGAAGGATTTAAAATGTTTCAAGAGATGATGGCGGATATGAGTGCAACAACAGTTCAAAGGTTATTTAGAACTCAACTTCAAGGAATGGAGGAGTCCTCAACTACTAGAAAGCCAATACTTAGAAATATGGAAGCCTCTCATCAAGATACAACGGGGATGGGGCTTCAAGGCGGAGGTTCAAAGCAAGTTGCAAATCAACCTAGCCAGGTCAGGACTCCAGTAAAGGTAGATCAGAAAATGGGTCGAAATCAAAAAATATTAGTTCAGGGTCCAGATGGAAAAAAAATAGAAATTAAGTATAAAAAATTACAAAGCTATTTAAGAAAGGGTTTTACTCAAATATAGAATGAAAAATAAAAATTTTAATACTAGGGCCATCCATGTAGGTAATGCACCAGACAAAGAAACTGGAGCGGTTATATCTCCTATTCATCTTTCGTCCACATTTGAACAAAAGGAGGTTGCAGTACATAAAGGCTATGATTATTCAAGGGCAGGTAATCCTACCAGGAAAAGATTTGAAAAAAATATTGCCTCTTTGGAAAATGCTAATTTTGGAATTGCTTTCTCTAGTGGTATGGCTGCTATTACGGCATTATTCCAAACGATGCGTCAAGGTGAACATGCTATTATCAGCAGAAACGTATATGGAGGCACCCACCGGGTTGCAACTCGAATTTTAGCTAATCATGGTTTTGAATTTGATTTTGTTGATACGCGGTTCCTAGCAAAAGTTGAATCGAGTATCAAGCCAAATACAAAATGGATCTTTGCCGAAACGCCAACTAATCCTCTTCTCGAAATATGTGATATTGAAGCATTGTCAGACTTGTCAAAGTCTAAAGATGTAAAATTAGCAATCGATAATACTTTTATGAGTCCATATGGACAAAGTCCTATTACCCTTGGTGCTGATGTGGTCATGCATAGTGCTACAAAATTTATTGGAGGACATAGTGATCTCATAGCTGGTGTTTTAATTACCAATGATGTATCAATTGCTGATGATTTATATTTTATCCAAAAATCAGGAGGTGCGGTATTGAGTCCTTTTGATTCTTGGATGTTACTCAGAAGTACAAAAACTTTAGCATTAAGGTTCCAGCGACATTCTGATAATGCGATGGCTATAGCAAGAATATTAAATGATTTTTCGAAAGTAAAATCGGTCATTTATCCTGGTTTACAAAGCCATAGTCAACATAGTCTTGCATCCAGGCAACAAAAAAATCCAGCTGGGGAACCTATTTATGGATCCATGATTTCTTTTGAATGTGAAACAAAAGAAGCACGCGAAGGTTTCTTAAAAAAAATTAAATTATTTACTTTAGCTGAAAGTCTTGGTGGAGTTGAAAGTCTTGTGTGTGTTCCATATGAGATGACCCATGCTTCTGTCCCTCAAAAAATAAAAAAATCGATGAACTTATCAAATAATTTGATAAGGTTATCAGTTGGAGTTGAATATTTAGAAGATCTTATCAATGATTTGGCTCAAGCTTTGGATGAATAATTTATGAGTGAATTATCGGCAGAAAATCGTTATTTTACAAATGGGTTTATTGCTTAATACTCTAAAGTAGTAATACCATCACAAAATTTTTATTATATCGTATTTGATATTTCAGGAGAAAAAAATGTTACGCAGATACAAATTATTGTTCAAAATTATATTTTTAACTATGACTTTTAATATAGCATTTTCAGAAGTTACTGTCACAATAGGCAATGTTAGCGTTGATGGTTACACAGAAGATATTGTAGTGCCAATTACAGTTTCAAATCCAAATGAATCAGTTGGAGGTTTTCAATTTGATGTGATTACAATGCCAACAATTATAAATATTTCAGATGTTAGCTCTGTGAATGAAAATGATTTCTCTGCAGACTTCAATATATTCGATGATGGCACCGCCAGAGTTGTATTTTATTCCAACACAGGTGAAGGGATTCCTGCTGGAAGTGATGAAGTTGTTCTAAATCTTCATTACAATGGAATGGATGTTCTTTCTGCTTTAGTTGACCTTGAGGGCTTTAATCTAACAGTAAGTGATGCAGACGGAGATGTTATTGCTGGAAATATTGTTGATGGATCTGTAACTATAGGTAATGTTGTATTCTTTTCAAGCGATATCCCAGATACAGGAGACGTTCTAGAGCAAGTCTCAGTGGATATAAGTATACAAAACTCAGGTTTGGTTGGTGGAGTTCAATTTGATATGTACGATACTCCGAACTACCTTGACGTAATTAATCTTACAACTACCACACGTACAGAGGGTTTTCAAATTGACTTTAACGAATTAGACAATGGTGCTACAAGAGTGTTATTATATAGTCCTGACAATCAAAATATTGCATCAGGATCAGGGCCTATTGCTAACATGGAAATGGTAGTTCATGATAATGCCTACAACTCCAATGTGGGTGTTAATTTTGAAAATATTACTATAACCGATGATATTGGTGGTTCATATTGGGTTGCTGGAGTTGATTCTGGGACTGTAACAGTTACGCCTGGATACATTGAAGAGCCTCACAACCTGCAAGCACAAGATGGAATGGATGCCCAAGTTCTACTTAGTTGGGATCCTCCCTATGGTCCAATTCCTTCCGATTTTAGCGAAGATTTCGAAGAAGGTGTTTTACCTGAAGATTGGATCACAACTACAAACTCTGCACAAGGTTGGTTTATAACTCAAGATGGATCTAGTGCATTTTGGACTGTGCCTTCACATACTTGGTATATGTGTTCTAATGATGATATGGCTGATGATGATGGGTCTGTTGATTATTTAATCACCCCAGGTTTAAATGTAAGTGGTGCCCAAAATATAACTTTAAATTTTGCATCTTATTATGATGGAGCTTACGGTCAGACTGCACATGTTTTAGTTAGTACAGACGGTGTAAATTTCACAGAAGTTGTAACTTTAGAACCAAGTCCTGAATGGGTAATGGAGACAGTTGATCTTTCAGAATTTGCAGGTTTACCGAACCTCCATGTAGTTTTTCACTCTAATGATAATGGTGCATGGGCTTCTGGATGGGCAGTTGACGATGTTTTCATCACTTTTGCAGCTAGAGAAATAGATCGCCTGGTTCATTATGAGCTTACAGAATTGGGACAGTGGGCACTAACAGCACCAAAAGATGAAGTCATGTCTCGTTTTGGAGGTGGACTCCCACACAATTTAAAAGTGGATCTTAGTCAACCATTTTTGACTGAGAATAGACCAGTAGAGTTAGATGCTTTTAAAGTTTATCGCTCATTGAATAGCTCCACAGGATTTCAAGAAATTGCTGAAGTAGGAGCAAACACAACTTCATATCTTGATGAAGATGTTGTTAACAGTACCACTTATTATTATTACGTTACCGCAATTTATCCAGATGGTTCAGAATCAGGACCAACTGGCACAGTATCAGCTACACCTGTTGAGTGG
>NZKX01000117.1 GCA_002694025.1 Fidelibacterota bacterium
GTTGATTACTCCAATTGCAATGGATAAAGAACTGCGCTTTGCTATCCGAGAAGGTGGGCACACTGTTGGTGCGGGCGTTGTAACTGAGATAGTTGAGTAAGAATTATGGCCGGAAATAGCAAAAGAACAATAATTCAGCTAGAAAGTACTGCTGGCACAGGGTATAGGTATACGTTTACCAAGAGTAAGAAAAATCATCCTGGTAGGGTAGAGTACAAAAAATTTGATCCAATAATCAAAAAGCACGTCATTTTTAAGGAAACTAAATAATAATTGGAGATCAAACAGCTTTTTAAACATTCTTATAGGAGAGTAGCTCAATTGGTAGAGCAACGGCCTCCAAAGCCGTAGGTTGCAGGTTCAAGTCCTGTCTCTCCTGCGAGTAATGAAGTTATATGCTTTAATTAATGCTTTAAAAATTTATTTAGAAATTATATGATATCAAAAATACAAAAATTTTTAGGTGATGTAAGATTTGAGATGAGTAAAGTCTCTTGGCCTACCTGGGATGAGTTAAAAAGCTCAACTTATGTGGTACTTACCCTTTCGCTGATCCTTATATTATTTTTGTTTGTTGTAGATTTTATTCTTGCAAAAATTTTAAACATAGTATTGTAATTATGCAATGGTACACATTAAGAGTTATTTCTGGTAAAGAAAAAAAGATAAAAGATGCAATCTTATACGATGTATCTATGGCTGGTTTTAATGAATCTATAGGTGATATTTTAGTGCCTTCTGAAAATATTGTAGAAATGCGCGATGGCAAAAAGAAGGTTAAAGAAAAGGTTTTTTTCCCGGGCTATTTGTTAGTTCGTCTCGATATGAACAAGGAAACCAAATATTTAGTAGAAAATGTTAATGGTGTAATTTCTTTCGTGGGTCCTAAGGGTGAACCCCAGGCTTTAAGACCTGAGGAAGCCCAAAGGTTTTTGAGTGATGATGGTAGTGATGGACCTTTAAGAACAACAGAAGCTGCTCCTTATGTAGTTGGGGATAATGTTAGGGTAACAGACGGCCCCTTTATGGATTTTTCAGGTCTAATACAAGAAGTCAATCATGACAAGCGTAAGTTAAAGGTTCTAGTAAGTATCTTCGGTAGGCAGACACCTGTGGAATTAGATTATTTACAAGTAGAAATGGAGAGTTAATTGTAATGGCAAAAAAAGTTTCGGGATTTATTAAATTGCAGATTCAGGCGGGGCAAGCAAATCCAGCTCCTCCTGTTGGCCCTGCATTAGGGCAGCATGGGGTTAACATCATGGACTTTTGTAAAGCATTTAACGCTGAAACTCAGGATAAGTCTGGTGATTTGATACCAGTGGAAATTACTGTTTACGAAGATAGAAGTTTTTCTTTCATAACCAAGACTCCTCCTGCATCAAGGCTTATTCTTAAAGCTGCTAGAATACAAAAAGGTTCTGGTGAACCAAATAAAAATAAGGTTGGAATCGTGTCACTGAAGGATTTAGAAAATATTGCTTCTATTAAAATGAATGATTTAAATGCCAATTCATTAGCTCAGGCCGTTGAAATGATAAAAGGCACATGCGTTTCAATGGGAATTGAAATTAAGGGGTAAGTTTGAAAATGAAAATATCAAAAAATTTCGCCAAAATTGAAGCAAAGCATGATAAAATGGTTGCACATACTTTAGAAGAGGCAATTAACTTATTAAAAGATCTAAAATTTGCAAAGTTTGATGAGAGTGTGGACTTAGCTATTAATCTTGATGTGGATCCGAGGCATGCTGAACAAAATATTCGAGTTACAACACCGTTACCACATGGCACTGGTAAGAAAGTTTCTATACTAGTTTTGGCCTCAGGAGTAAAAGAGAAAGAAGCACTTGATGCAGGAGCGGATTATGTAGGTAACAATGAATTTTTGACAAAAATTAAAAATGGTTGGACTGATGTTGATAAAATTGTTGCTACTCCAGACATGATGGGTGAGTTGGGTAAGCTGGGTAAAATTCTTGGTCCAAAAGGACTTATGCCTAATCCCAAAAGCGGTACGGTTACCATGGATGTTTCGAAAGCAGTTAAGGAATTGAAGGCTGGAAAGGTTGAATTACGAGTTGAAAGTAACGGAATAATTCATGTTTCGTGTGGAAAAACCTCATTTAAAAATGAATTCCTAATGGAAAATATCAAAGCGGTTTATGAGACTGTTTTAAAATCTCGACCTGCATCAGTGAAGGGGTTATACTTAAAAAAAATAACAGTCTCAACTACCATGGGACCAAGTATATTGATTGATCATCTAACATTATAATAAATATTATGCCTAATAAAAAAAATATAGAGCAAGTCAAAGAATTAACTAGTTTCTTTGAAAAAGCAAAAGCCATATACTTTACCGAATATCATGGACTTAACGTATCTGATATCACAAAGTTGCGTAGTATGTTTTTTAAAGAAAAAATTGATTTTAAAGTTGCTAAAAATACTCTAATCAAAATAGCTTTAAAAAATTCGAAGATTAATGAACTTGATAAACTTTTGAGTGGTTCAACAGCTGTTGCTATTTCTTATGAAGAGCCTGTTTCACCGGCAAAAGTAATTAGGGATTTTAATAAAGTGTCAGATCTTCCTCGTGTCAAGGGTATTCTTTTTGAAGGACAGTTTTTTGAAGGGGAACAATATAAAAAATTCGCTGATTTGCCTAGCAAAGAAGAATTATTAGCAAAGTTAGCAATGATGCTTGCTAGCCCTATGGTTAAGGTTGCCACGACGATTAATTCACCTATGCAAAACCTTGCAAACTTGCTTCATAGTCTTAAACAATCAAAATAATAATTAATTAAGGAGTTTTTAAAATGGCTGTATCTAGAAAGGATGTTCTTGCGTATTTAGAAGAATCAAATATGTTGGAAATTTCCGAGCTTATAACTGAAATTGAGGAAAAATTTGGAGTTTCCGCTGCTGCCCCAGTTGCTGTTGCTGCAGCATCACCATCTGGTCCTGATGAAGGAGAGGCAAAAAAAACCGAATTTGATGTTATTTTAAAATCGCCCGGCCAAGCCAAAATTAATGTCATAAAAGCTGTTAGAGGTATCACAGATCTTGGGCTTAAGGAAGCTAAAGAGCTTGTTGATTCTGCACCTAAGGCTATTAAAGAGGCAGTTGGCGAGGCTGAGGCAAATGAAATGAAAGCAAAGCTCGAAGAGGCTGGTGCTGAGGTTGAATTAGCATAGTAACACAAAACTTTCATATTTTTATAACTTTTAATAACGGGGAGGCTTAATTGGGGGCCAAAATCGATCGAAACAAAACAAGAAAAACTTTTTCTAAAATCTCATCCTTTGTTGATGTACCAGATTTGCTTTCTATTCAAACGAAAGCATATCAGCAGTTCTTGCAAGAATGGATTCCATATGAAGCAAGAAGTCCTATTGGTTTAGAAGGTGTTTTTAAGGATGTTTTTCCAATTGAAGATTCTCATAAAAATTATATTTTAGAATACAAAAACTATTATTTAGGTCAGCCTAAATATAATTCAGATGAGTGTGTGGATAGGGGAGTAACCTTTTCAGCCCCGCTTCGTGTTAGGTTAGCCTTGCACATAACCGATGAAAATAATAAAAATGAGTATGCGCAAAGTATCGAACAGGATGTCTACTTTGGTAATATTCCATATATGACTGAAAAAGGAACATTTATCATCAATGGCGCAGAAAGGGTAATTGTTTCACAATTGCAAAGGTCTCCCGGAGTATTTTTTGATGAATCTACGCACCCCAATGGCACAAAACTATTCCAAGCAAGAATCATACCGGCTCGCGGCTCATGGGTAGATTTTACTACGGACATCAATGATTGTTTATTTGTCATTATCGATAGAAGGAGGAAATTTCCTGTTACTATGCTTTTGCGAGCTTTAGGATACTCGACAAATACGGACATTTTTGATGCTTTTGGCGTAACAAAATATTTAAATCCTAAAAAAGATAACCTGGATAGTTACATTGGAGCTACTGTAACTGAGGATATTGTTGATTTGGCTACAGGAGAGATATTTCTAGAGGGCGGCGCAGAGCTTACTTCGGATAATATTGAATCGATAAAGGATTCTAGCTTTGAATCGTTTGGTATTGTAGATGGAAATAAAAATTTCCGTTCGATGCTACTGCTCAATACTATTGAGAAGGATCCAACTAGAAGTACTGAAGAAGCTTTAGCGGTTGTATACCAGCTGATAAGATCAAGTGAGCCTCCCAATCTAGAAACTGCTCAGAAATTCATAGAGCGAATTTTTTTCAGTCCCAAAAAATACGATCTAGGTCAAGTTGGAAGGTATCGTCTCAATCAGCAGTTTAATCTTGATGTTCCTGTAGAGGAAACGGTGCTTACAATGGATGATATCA
>NZKX01000118.1 GCA_002694025.1 Fidelibacterota bacterium
AAGACTATGTTGAAAACTAAATCCGATTTCTGTTCCCATACTTACTTGACCCGAGGGCATTTCATGCCCGAGATTCCAAATGATTTCACCAGATGGATAATCAATCTTTGTTATGCGAGATAAATGTCGGGTAGATATATAAATTGCGCTTTCACTTTCATCAAAAATTACTGCATTTACATGGGTCCAATCGTAACGAAGGCTGAGATAGGCCTCTGTCCATGTTCCTCCAAATTGATCATAGTCCGACATGCTAAAATGATCGAAAGTACTCCAGGTCCAAACAACTTCCTTTGTATCTTTATCCCACTCGACCAACTTATCGCCTATCCAAGGGAATTCGATTGTAATACCGTCTGCTTGGAATCCTAGGTTTTGAAAAGAGGCAGTCCATCCTCCTATTGGTATAGGGCCTAAAGAATTCGTTTCAACAATTCCTAAATAATTACCGCTCGGGAGTTTAATGATATCATGATGGAGAAATTCATCATTCGGTTCCTCCCATATTATTTCGTTTTGAAAGGAAATTTCCATTCCCGGTAGATTATTTTCAGCACCTGATAGAAGGTTACACCCAAAAACATTACCAAATGAATTGGAGCTATAGTAGACGAAGTTATTTGTTCCTGAGTTCCATATTTCTTTTCCTGTTTGATCAATACCAGCAGAAAAATAATTGAAAAATGCTCCAAAAACGGTTACGCCTGCTTGGTATTGTGACTCATTTACATAATTTACAGAGGACGAGGAAAGAGCTTGGGTGGTTGTAAATGAAAAAGGTGTACACCAATCGGAACTTTGGTTATTAAAATTAGCTCGAATTTGCCAGTAGTAGGTTTTTTGCCAACTTAGATTATTTTTATCTATGTATGCAAGGCTCGAATCTGTTGTTTCATAAATTATCGAATAAAAATTCTCATCTTCAGAAATTCTAAGGTCGTAACTGATAGCTTCCGGAATTTGTTTCCATTCGAACAAGACATGAATACGATTAAGGATAGCTCCATCCTCGGGGGTAATTAGGTTACTAAAGGCAAAGGATATAGAAAAGATTAGTAAAATATTTTTCATATTTTTTTATTTATTTGAGAGTGCTTGATCTAGCCACCCTAACACCTCTGATCCTTGTGTGATCCATGCTCTTTCTAAACCAAAATCAGGGAAATTTCCTAATAGCTCTCCATTCCAGGCGTATGTGACTTTTGTACTATTTTCAGAAGTTTTATCTAAGATCCATACGCCCGCAGCATTTGGAAGACGAACATGGCCATCTATTTTTAGATGCCTTTCGTTCTTTAGTGCAGAAAACGTGAACACCCAGGAATCAATTTTTTTTATTATTTCATATTCGACTATATAATCTCGACCATCAAATGGAAAAGGCATATCCAAAATAATATGGACTATATTTTCACCAATGTGGCGAGTATTTGTTACTCTTTCAAAGATATTTGGATAATTATCAAGGTCTTTTATAATATTTGCTATTTGCTCTATATTATGTTCAAGGATTGTTTCAGCTTTACTAATGGGAAAGCCTTTATAAATGCGTGACTCTATTTTTATAGAATTATCTTGCAATATATTCCAGTTTTTCAGTCTATTAACATCTCGAAGATCTAAACTTACGGAAAAACTATGGACAAAAATCAGTAGGGAAAATAATTTCATGATCTATGTAAGAAATGTATCGTATATTTTTTTACAATCGGTTCTAATTTCATTTTCAGTCAACCCAAATTTTTCAAGATTATACTTGTGACGACTTTGATATCGCTTTTGCTTTTCTGATGTTCTTTTGATTTCTTTGATCAATTCATCATCTTTATCTACTTTAAGAAAATCAAGTATATTATTCATAAGAATATCAAAATCGCCCATCATACTATCAAAATGAACAATAAAAACTTTTTTCTTATTTATTTTTCCATTTTCCCAGTCTTCGTGAAATCTAATTAAAAGTTCAACCAGTGCTCTATAGAGTCTTTTAATAAAACGATTTTTTACTTTATCACTTAGGGACCAAAAATTAAATCTTTTTTGTAGTACTCCAGTCACTAAACTTAAGCCAGAAGGTATAACACTTAACGGATCTCGAACCATGTATAATATTTTTGCATCAGGAAACTTTTTTTGGAAAAGGGGAAGGTTGCTGCTAAGACTAAATAATTTCCCAATATATCTGTCTCCTTTATTTGAGATTAAGTTCCGTTTCCACATGGATTCAAACCATGCAAAGTCTCGAACTGATGTATCTCTTAATTTTGGATCAACCCAATGGAAAAGGTTTTTTTCGTCAAACGTAAGAAAAAAACCGTAAAAAAAGAAACCATCTAAATATCTAAATAATAAAGAAACATCATCTGTTTCAACGGAAGACAGACTTGTTTCATGAGCTTCGTTTGAATGATGTCGAGCAGGACTGAATTTTTCAAGGATTGGTAATAAAGGTTTTACCAGTTTTTGGATAACAATAGAGGGATAAATCATTTGCCATAATTGAGATCCGTTTCCTATACTTTGTTTAATTAAAAAACGATGAAGGAAAGTGGTTCCAGACCTTGGGTTTCCAACAATAATTATAGGATCATTAAGTGGAGCTTTTAAGGATCTATAAAAAATTTGATCTATAAATCGTCCCATTCCAACAAACATCCTTAGACAAAAGACAAAAAAAACTGAAAAAATAGGTGATAACCACGTGTTAAAATTTTTTCCAAGTATTATATATAACCTTGAAATTCTTTTGAGTGTCATTATTGAAATTATTGTAAGTTTATTTACTTTTATAATGAACAAAAACTATTCACAAATGACTTGCTTATAATTTTTTTTATAGCTTTATAAATTTTAATAAAAATGATAAAAAAATTTACCATTCTTTTCTATTATATGCTTAGCTTATTAACAGGACAAGCTTTTGAAGGCATGACAATATTCTCACCTGCTCAAGGCGGAGGTGGAGGAGGAGGTCCCTTTTACACATTTTTAATTGATAACGATCTTAATGAAATCAACGTATGGAGTCACATCAGAGGTGCTGCAAGTATGCCTTACTTACTGGAAGATAGTACTCTTATATATCCATATCGAGTTCAGAATGTTTCTATGAATTCTGGAGGGGTCGGCGGAGGAATATCTAAATATTCATGGGATGGTGAACTCTTATGGAACTATGAAATAGCAAATGACACGTATCAACATCATCATGATGTGGAACCACTTCCAAATGGCAATATTCTTGTACTTGTTTGGGAAAGAAAGACTGCTGCTGAAGCCTTTGCTGTCGGAAGAGAATCTATCGATAATTCGCTTAATGAAATGTGGTCCGAAGCAATTTTAGAATTAGAGCCGGTTGGTAGCAATGATGTAAATATCGTGTGGGAGTGGCATTTATGGGATCATCTAATTCAGGATATAAGCCCAGAGTTACCAAATTATGGAGTTATCTCTGAACATCCTGAGTTGCAAGATGTTAATTATGGTACTGTAGGCAGCAATGGAGGTCCAGGAGGATCAAATGCGGACTGGAAGCACTTTAATGCTATAGCATACAATGAAGACCTTGACCAAATAGCTTTGTCTTCGAGGTTCCACGATGAAATTTATATTATTGATCATAGTACAACTACACAAGAAGCGGCAGGCCATACAGGCGGAAACTCAGGAATGGGGGGAGATTATTTGTACAGGTGGGGAAACCCGCAATCATATGGTAGAGGTAATAATTCCAATCACCTACTTGGAGACCAGCACAGTATAAATTGGATTCCAGAGGGTTACCCTGGTTCTGGTAACCTTATATTGTTTAATAATAACTATTTTGGAAATAATTCAGCTGTTTTTGAAATTGAGACACCTATAAATGAAAATGGGACTTACACTATTGTTGATGGAGATCCTTTCGGGCCAGCAGAGCCAGTGTGGGTGTATTCTGATAATTTTCATAGTCAAATGCAGGGAGGTGCATTTAGGTTACCAAATGGTAATACTCTTATCACTGATTGTGATGATGCACACATGTTTGAGGTTTCAATCGATGGTGTAGTTGTCTGGGATTATGATTATGGTGGTGTTCAGACTATGATTGCTAGAGCTCAAAAATATCCAATGGACTACCTGGGGCCTGGATTTCCCGAATATACAGCAGGAGATGTTAATTTCGATGATAATATTAATATTCAAGATGTGCTTATGATTCTGGATATGGATTTTGGATATGGCTATGATGAAACCCCTGCAGCAGATTATAATGGAGATGGAATAGTAAACACCTCTGACTGGATAACCATCGTACAATTTATTCTTAACAATTAGGTTTCTTTGATTTTAGATAGTATTCCTTATTACAATGACTGGATACTATGAACTACAATTTTAAAACATCACCAATCAAGTCATGGTGCATAGATCAGGCATTGACTTATTCAAAAAGAACTATCTTTCTTACAATTTTTGCAACCTTAATAATGGGATGGGGAATACGTTATTTGATTATGGATGACGACATGATGAAAATGTTACCGCAACATTTGGATTCCAGAAAAACATGGGATGCCGTTCAAAATGAATTTGGAAGTACAGAAATCATTTTTATCGCCTTTGGAAATAAAGGTAAAACTGTTTACAATTTTCGCCCTTTTGCAGACCTTTGGGCTCTAACAAATGGGTTGCAAAATCTGTCCTCAGTCCAGGAGGTATCTAATATTACTACCTCCACGCGAATTGATCAGGTGGACGGCTTTATGCAAATTGAAGAATTACAAAAATTTCAAGAGCTCAGCGACTTAGAAATTAACAATATACAATTATATCTTGAAAAGAACGATAATATTAAAAAACAATTTGTTAGTCAGTCAGATGAATACTTACTAACGATTGTGCGACCATATGGTGGAGTAGGATTGGATCAATTTAGGAATGATGTCGTCGCGATAGGAGATTCATTATTAGCTGATTATAATGTTCACTATGGTGGTACTGCCTATGTTACGGGTTCGATTCCTCAAATGATCAGAGATGATGTTCAGTTGCTGGTGAAGGTGGGTCTAATCATAATGATAACTATTCTATTGGTCAATCTCCGTAGTATACCAGCTGTTGGAATGGTAATGATTGTGATAGTGTTTTCGCTAGTATCAATGTTGGGGTTTATGGGGTGGGCGTATAGAATTACAGGCTCTAATAAATATCTTTTTGCTCTTTTAAATACTTCAATGCCAATCATCCTGCTGACCATTGCTAATTCTGATGGGGTTCATGTAATGACAAAATTTTTTAGGGAACTTAGATTTCATAAAAATGTAAATAATGCAATAGCATCAGGCATGAATGCTCTTTTGGTCCCAATCTTTTTAACTAGTATTACAACCATCGCTGCATTCTTAACTATGAGCTCATCACCTCTTGAACCTTTGGTAGGATACGGCATTTGTATTTCTGTAGGTATCGGATGGGCGTGGCTGCTCAGTTCATTTTTCCTTCCGGCTCTTATTAGTCTTTATAATTGGGATCTAGATTCTAAAGCGGTAACCACCCCTAGTTTTTTTGAAAAAGCTATTGGAAGGTTAGGATCTATTATTTTTGGATATCCAAAGATCGTTCTATGTTCTGGAGTAATACTAGTTCTTTTTGGATGTGTCGGGCTACATAAGGTTGTTGTAGACGTAAATGTTGCAAGTTTTTTTAAACCAGGTACGGAAATAAGAGATAGTATGGATTTTATGGATAGAGAGATGAGTGGAACTATGGATTTAAGAGTCCGTATTGAAGGTGATATAAAAGACCCATCTACTCTGCGAGGTATGGACTCACTACAGATATTTATAGAAAAAAATAAAAACATTTCTGTTTCGTACTCTGTTGCAGATGTTGTAAAACAGATGCACAGGACTGTTATGGATGATAGTATTAAGTACGAATCTATTCCAGATGAAAGAGAAAAAATTAACAACCTATTCACCATGTACTCTCTATCAGGGGACCCAGAAAACTTTTCCAATCTTGTTGACTATGAATACTCTACTGCGCTTATTACTGCTTTTTCATCCGTTATGAGTACGGAAGAGGTGTTTTCTTTTGTAAATAAGGTAACCGAATCTTTTCAAGATAATTCATTTGCATTTGGTAGAGTTGACATTACGGGAATGATAGTTGTTATCCGAGATATGGTGGCCATGCTGATTCGTTCATCATTTTTAAGTATTTTCATTTCCCTTATTTTAATTGCGACAATCACCTCTTTCTTTTTCAAACGTATCCTGTGGGGCATGATTGCTGTATTGCCTTTTTCTGGTGCGGTAATACTTAATTTTGGATTGATGGGGCATTTTGATATTACCCTCAATCATGTTACTGCAATTCTGTCATCAATAATCATAGGCGTTGGAGTTGATTTTGCGATCCATTTTATTTCACAGTTTCGCTACCTATCTGATACGTCAAGTGAATCAACAATCAGTAAAAAAGTCATTCATGATGTAGGGTACCCAATTATTTTGGATGCAGCATCCAATATGGGTTTTGGGGCTCTTTTGTTTTCAGCATTCATTCCTGTACAATATATAGGTGGACTTATGATTTTTGCAATGATCTCAACATCTCTAGGAACCTTTACTCTTTTGGCTACAGTAACAGAGTTATTAAAAAATAAATTAATCAAAAAGGAGAGCTAGGATGAAATGGCTTTTCCCACTTTTAACACCATTTTTTCTTTTTTCACAGTCTGGAATTGAAATTGCAACATTGTTAGATCAGAAATTATCTCCTAAAGATTTAAGCAATAAAGCAAAAATGATTCTCACGAACTCTAAAGGAAAGTCACGCATTAGTGAAATGGTTTCTAAATCATTAAACAAAAATGAGAAACAAATGATTTGGTTTTTAGAGCCTAGAGATGACAGGGGTGTATCTTTCTTAAAAGTTGAGCACGAAAACGGAGATGGAGAAATGCGGATGTGGTTGCCGGCATTTAAAAAATTACGGCGTATTTCTGCAAAGAAAAAAGGTGACTCATTTATGGGGTCTGATCTTACTTTTGAAGACCTTTCAAATCGTCATCTTGCATATTATAACTATAATCGTTTAGATGATGAAATATTTGATAATTCTGAATGTTTTGTATTAGAGGTCCTGCCAAAAAAAGAAGCCCAATCTTCGTCAAGCAAGTATGTTTGCTGGGTAGATAAAAAAACACTCAACCTCCTTAAAGAAACTTCATATAATAAAAGGGGATTGCTAGAAAAAGAAAAGAGGTTTAAATATGAGTTAATGGGCCCGTATTATATCTTAAAACAAGTTTTAGTTAGAAATAAGATTAAAAAGCATACAACAGAATTTATTTTTTCTGATATCGAATATGATAAAGGATTAAAAAATAATTTATTTCATGAAAAAAATTTAAAGCACTTGCCAAGACATTAAATAGTTTTTTCATGTTATCCTAGTTCCGTAAAGGTTTTCCTTTTTTCAACATATACTGGATACGGTCTTGTGTTAACTGTTCACCTGCTAGTGAAACAAATGCTTCTCTTTCAATGTCAAGAAGGTATTGCTCATCAACTGATTTAGTGAGTCCTGCTTTATCTCCACCTGTTAAAACATAAGCAAGTTTTTCTCCCAATTTTTGATCATGATCAGAGATTTTACCTTGCATTTTAAACCCTTTTAAGGCCATTGCCAAAGCAGTTCTACCGCCTGCTCCAGGAAGTTTAAGATCATCTCTGTAAATGGGTGGAGTATAGTTTTTAGCTAGCTCAACAGCTTTGTCTTTTGCAACATTTAGAAGGTAGTCACGGTTTAGTATAACCGTATCATCCTTCTTTAAATACCCAAGATGTTTAGCTTCATCTGCACTGGTTGCGATTTTAGCAAAACCAACTGTCTCAAATATTTTTTGTATTTTTTGAAAGGCTCCCATTCTGCCGGTGCCACCCTCCATAGCATTTAGAATCATACGTAAATTTCCACCACCACCAGGGATTAGTCCAACACCTACTTCAACTAAACCCATGTAAGTTTCTGCTGCTGCAATTCTGTGAGCAGCTGGCTGTACCAGTTCGACACCGCCACCTAGAACTAGCTGAAAGGGTGCTGCTACCACTGGACCTTTAGAAAATCTAATTCTCTGTGTCATGTCTTGCATAGTTTTTACTGCATAGTCAAGCGCTTCCCATTGACTGTTTTTACTCAATTCTAGGAGTAGGTTTAGGTTAGCCCCAGCACAAAAATTTGTGCCTTGATGGCCAAGAACCATAGCTCTATAGTTACCTTTTTCAATCATATCAATTGCAAGATTGATCATCTCAATATAAGAGCTATCGATTGGATGAAGAGTGGGCTGAAGTATAGAGTGGAACTCAACATTTAGTACTCCATCACCCATGTCATGGATACTAGCGCTAAGATCTCTTTTAATTGTATTATTTCCAGTTTTGTGAAGCGATATATTAAAAATCTTTAAATTATTTTTTAGGTTCTTTACATTTTTTTTCAAAGGGCACCAGTAAGATTTTGAACCATTCTCAACCTGATAGAATGTTTCTCTACCAGATTCTAACATATCCAAAACCCATTGAGGAACCTTCTTACCTTGCGATTGCATTCTATGTATTGTTTTTCTAGGTCCAAGCATATCCCAAGATTCAAAAGGTCCTGCTTCCCAGCCAAATCCCCACTTCATAGCATTATCGATGTTTATAATATCTTCGGAAATTTCAGGAACACGATTTGCACTATATATAAGCATTTTGGAAGTAATCTCCCAAAAATACTTACTTCCTTTATCGTCGCCATTGCATAAGGCTTTGATTTTATCAGCTAAATTTTGCCTATCCTTTGCAACTCGGAAACAATCAAAGCGTACCGTGTTCATAGGCTTATATTCACCAGTTTTTAAATCTATTGAGTGAATAGATCCGTCTTCATTTTTTTTGTAAAAACCAGATTTTGTTTTTTGTCCTAATCTTTTAGTCTCAATTAGATTATCTAAAATAGATGGTATCTGAAACATGTCGCGTTCTTCGTCCTCTGATGCTTTTTCATAAGTTGTAAGCGAAACATTCTTTAGTGTATCAAGACCCACAACATCTGCTGTGCGGAAAGTGGCACTTTTTGGTCGTCCTGAAATCGGTCCAGTTAGTTTGTCAACTTCCTCAACTGTTAGTCCGTATTCATGAGCAAGATTAATTGCTATCATCATACCATAAACACCAATACGATTTCCAATAAAGTTTGGAGTATCTTTAGCATGAACAATACCTTTGCCTAAAACAGATTCTCCAAATTCGATCATTGTTTCGTAGGTTTCATCTGTAGTTTCTTTTCCTCTAACCAGTTCTAGTAGTTGCATGTACCTAGGTGGATTAAAAAAGTGAGTAATCATGAAGCGTTTTCTTACATCCTCTGATAAATTTTTTGTAAGATCCTGAAGTGGGATCCCCGAGGTGTTTGAGGTAAGTATGGCTTTTTCTTTAAGGTATGGTAATAATTTCTGGTATAGTATTTCTTTAATATCTAGTCGTTCTACGACTGCCTCAATTACCCAATCAACTTCAGAAATTTTTTCTATATCATCGTCATAGGTGCAACATGTAACTAGATCCACATTTTTTGGTTTATACAGTGGTTTTGGTTTTAGGGATGTCAGTGAGTTTTTACCTTTCTCTGATAATTCTTTATTCATATCAAAAAGAAAAGATGGTATACCTGCATTACCCAAATGCCCTGCTATTTGAGCTCCCATGACTCCAGCACCAAGCACAGCGACTTTTCCAATCTTTTTTTTCATATATCAGCTCCTCTCCAAAATAGTTGCAATTCCCTGACCGGTACCTATGCACATGGTAGCAAGGCCTAATTTCGCATTTTTTTGCTCTAAAACATTTACAAGTGTAGTAATTATTCTTGCTCCAGAACAACCTAGAGGATGTCCTAATGCGATAGCCCCGCCATTATGATTCACTTTAGATATATCCCAGTTTCCTTTTTGAATAACGTATAGGGATTGGGCTGCAAATGCCTCATTTAACTCAATCACATCAATTTGATCCAAAGTTAAACTAGTTTTTGCTAATACTTTTTCCGTGGCTGGTAGAGGGCCCATTCCCATACGTTTCCAGTCTACACCAGCAATGGATCTTCCCTTGATAGATGCTCTAATTTTGAGTCCATTTTTTTCTGCGAAAGTTCGGCTTGTAATCAAAATAGTTGCAGCTCCAATTGATATAGGGCTAGCTGTAGCTGGAGTAATTGTTCCATTTTCTAAAAACGCTGGATTTAGACTTTTTATTTTTTCTAGATCAGGTTCTCTTGGACCTTCATCCTTTTCTACTAACGATTCACCATACATATCAATAGACAGAACTTCATTCTCAAATCGTTTGTTATCCCAGGCATTAAGTGCTTTATTGTGCGAGCTAATTGAAAATTCTTCTTGCAGCTCTCGTGTTATTTTTCCTTCCTTTGCCAATATCTCTGCCGTTTCACCCATTCCGATATAGTACTCTTGTTCTGCAAGTTCAGGATGGAAGTCAGGGTTAAATCCTCCCATAGGCACTGAAAACATGTCTTCAACGCCTGCAGCGATCCCGCATTGGATATCCCCCGTTTCAATTTTTGAGCTTATCTGATGAACTGCATCCATAGATGAACCACAAAATCGATTGACTACTGCACCTGCGCATTCTTTAGGAATTCCTGCAAGTATAGCAACGCCTTTTGCCATAAGCATTCCCTGGGGACCTTCTGGAAAGGCGCATCCTAAAATAAAATCCTCAATTTTATTTGAATTAAGATTTGGATTTCTATCTAAAAGTCCTCTTAGCACCTGTGCTGTGAGGTCATCTGGCCGTATACCAATTAATCCTCCATTTTTTATGCCGATTGGAGATCGAACTGCATCAATAATTACTGATTCATTCATTTCCTTACCCTACTAATTAAAGTTTATTAATTCTTTTCGATATGTTGATACATTTTATAAATCGATTATAAACACGTTTCCATATGTAAGTTTTTCCTGGATTTCTATTAAGCATCATCATAGCTTGACTTCTAATAATTGATTCTTCTAATTCGCTCATTATTTTCTCCTAAAAGGGGTATTTTTTCTGTTCAAACATATACTCACCTAATAATTTCTTAAGCATTATAGTATCTGTATTCATTGTCATTTTAGATGTAAGTTTTTCTACTTTATCTAAAATATTTTGAGGAGTGTTTTCTTCAAATATTCTATTTAAGCATTTCCCGCTTAGACTAATAATATCCAATAGGGATTCTGCTAAATCAATTTTTGCAATGTTCATTGCCATGGTAGATTTTTTTTCTGGGGAAGTTGTTTGCTGGACTCTTGCGATCAATGATTCAGCCGTAAAAAGGTGAGTAAACATATCCGCTAAAGCTTCACCTAATTGTTGTTCATGTTTTAGATCCTGGCCAAAAACACAAAGTGCCTCTTGAAAAATTAAAACCGTCACCATCTTTGCAGATTCTAATCCATGTTTTTCTCTTTTAAAGAGATCCTTATCTGTTGGTTCTACAGAAGAGACCATAAAATCATTTAAATTTTTCAGATAGTCCCGTAATGAGATTTCTTCCATAAGAACTTTCTTCATCATGTATCCAGTTATGATAGCAC
>NZKX01000076.1 GCA_002694025.1 Fidelibacterota bacterium
AATATTTTAAATAATGCTTTTGACAATAACGAAAAAAAATTTCATATAATGTGGATAGAGGTTCTATTAGAAAAATATTATGATAAAATGTATCAATACAAATTAAACCTTAGAAAAAAACAAATAATTTTTAGAGGAAAAGATTCAGACTGTAATGAATTTATTTCCAGTCTTGTTACTAATAATACATGAATTTAAAACCTGATATCCTTATCGTTGGAGCTGGTGTTGCTGGAATCACATGTGCATTAAAATGCCAAGAAGAGGGGTTAAGTTTTTTACTAGTTGAAAAAAGTGAGAGGGTTGGAGGTCGTTTAGGTTCAATCAATGAGGAAGGATATGTCTTCGATATTGGTTTTCAAGTTTTCAATACATCTTATCATAAAACAAAAACTTTTTTAGACTTAAATCAATTAGACTTAAGGGTTTTTAAACCGGGCGCAGCCATATATATTGGTAATAAGTTTAAAATCATATCAGATCCAATTAGAGACTTGAACAAAATTTTTAATACTCTTTTTTCTGGTATTCCAACATTAGCTGATAAAGTTAGGATTTTAAAATTAAAATATTCATTATCAAATTATTCTTTAGAATGTGACACAAGTAAGGATGTACATACTTTTATATTTTTAAAAGAATATGGATTTTCTGAACAGATAATTTCCAATTTTTTTAAACCTTTTTTTGCAGGTGTTTTTTTAGAAAAAAAGCTTCAAACATCTTCAAAGTTTTTTAAATATGTATTTTCAAAGTTTAATCAAGGTCTAGCATCTATACCTTCAAAAGGTATGCAAGAGATTCCTGAAAATATGCTTCGGAGTATAGATCAAAAAAATTTACTTCTGGGTTCTGAGCTAATGTTCCTTCCAAAAGAAAAAAAAATTAAATTAAAAAATGGTCTTACCATCATTCCAAATCAGATTATCCTAACAGGTAACAGCCAAAAACTAATTACTAAGGAGGACTTACATTATAATCAAGTAAAAACATTGTATTTTAGCTCCAAAAAATGTCCAAATTACTCTGAATATATTCATATTTTCCCTGAGGAAATTTTTATTAATAATATTGCCTTTTTAACTTCAATTTCCCCTAAATATTCAGAAAATAATGATAATTTACTATCCGTAAGTGTATTGGAGGATACTAAAGCATCAGAAAGTGAACTTATTCATCATGTTACAGATCGTTTAGAAAATATTTATGGGGGTAATTTTAATTTTTTGAAATATTTTAATATCCGGCAAGCAACAATCAATCATCCAGTAAATTATTTCGATAAAAAAATTAAAACTTTAGCAGATGAAGGAATTTATCTATCTGGCGATAATCTTATACATGGTAGCATTGAAGGAGCAGTCATATCGAGTATTCAAGTGATGGAAGAATTAAAAGGGAAACTTACGTGAAGTTGGTTGTATATTTCGAACATTGTGTAAATAAATCTACAAATGAGTCAACTGAGTATTGAATTGGTTTTGAGTAACCTCCGCCCATGAAAATGACTAATGGTACTCTTTTACTTTTTGCAAAATCCAGAACAATCTTATTTCTCTTTCTTACTCCAGCTCTAGAAATTTTTAAGTATCCAAGGTTATCGCTTGATAGAATATCCACTCCAGCTTGAAAAAAAATTAAATCAACATTTTGTTTTTTTATGATTTCAATTTGTTTTTGAAGTATTTCTAAATATTCACAATCTTGCATTCCTTTTTCTAAAGAAACATCAAGGTCACTGCTCATTTTTTTCAATGGGAAATTATTTTTACAATGCATGGAAAAAGTAAAAATATTTTTATAGTTTTCCAGAATAGAAGCGGTTCCGTCTCCTTGATGGACGTCTAAGTCTATAATTAAAACATTATTAATTTCTTCAAAGTCTTTAATTGCTTTGATTGCACAAATTGCAAGATCATTAAAAATGCAGTATCCTGATCCATAAGAGAAATGTGCATGGTGAGTTCCACCTGCCATATTACCTGCTATACTTTTTCTTATTATTGCAGACTTCATTGCTCCGATACTTCCGCCTAAAATATATAAAGTTCTTTCAATGATATTTTTATTCCATGGCTGAAGACCTATCCTTCTTATTTCCTTTTGTGATAATAATCCATTTATAAAAGATTTAACAAACTTCTCATCATGTCCTAGAATAATATCATTAATTTTAGCTAAGTCAGGTTCTTGGAAATTTATTAATACATTTTGATCTTTTAATTTTTCTTTTGTTAACCTATAACGTTCTCTAGGGAAAGTTGAATTTTTATCTATGCCGTATGTATAGATTGGATGATAGAAAAGTTCAAACACTTTCAATACTTAAAAATTATAATGAATGAGTAGGATGGATATTTATACAAATTTTATATTGTTAAGCTAACTTAATTAAAAATTGCTAAAAGTAGTAATAAGTAAAAAAATATTACAACAATTTTTGTATAAAGTGTTATGAGGTTTATTAAAATGATGTTTTTGATTTACATGATAAAATTGCTGAAGAAATAATATTCAATATTGTTAACCAGTGGAGGCTGATCAGATTAATTGCCTAAAAAGTAAAAGAATCATGCCTTAGTCATATTTTTTCATTGTCAAGGTATACTAATTTTTTAATTTATGTAGTAAATTTGCAGAAGCTCTCGATGAATTGATGACAGCAACGAGTTTAAATCCTCTTTCCCAAGACTTTCTTTCATGTCCTAAGATATTTATTATTGGCTAAAAAAAACTATGATTTATCTTTTCAATATTTCAAAAATTAAGGTTGAAAGGTCCCATTTATTTTATGTCCTACTCATCTTTTTCAAGAAAATATCAGTTTGAAGCGTCTAAAAAATTGAAGGAAGCGATAGTTAGTAAATGGGATGGATATTCAACCTTTTGTTAGCTCTGATCTCTTTAAAGATGTAAAATATGTAAACTTGTTTAGAAAAAACTTAGAGGCTATTATATAATTTTTTTAATTGCCTAAATTTTGAGAATTAACATAAGATGATTAGATTAAGTGATGTATAAAAATTTGATTTATGTGCTGTGCGTCTATTTTTCTTGCACAATTGCTGCCAGTAGGGTTCCGCAAAGTCAATTATACAAAGATCAGGGAATATGGTATAATATCAATAATAATAATCCTTTCAATGGTATAGCTTACAAAATTTCTAAGCACTCAAACATAGTTGTCCAACAAATTAGTTATATTGATGGTGTAGAATGGGGAAAGTATTATGAATGGTGGCCTAGTGGAATAAAAAAAATAGAAGGCACCTATCGAGCTGGATTTATGAATGGAAGATGGAAATTTTTCAACAAAGAGGGAAAGATACATTGTGCAGGTAGTTATATGAATGGGAGTGGACATTCGCCTCCACAGTTATTAGATAAAATACCAAAGGATGGGGTAAGAGGTTTGTGGACTTATTGGGATAAGAATGGTAGAAAAATTGAAGAAGGATATTTTAGCCCAAACGGAGTAGCAAAAGGTAATTGGTCGTACTGGGATAAGAATGGTAGAAAACGTTTAGGAAAGAAAATTAAATATGAGACTTTTAATAATAAGGACGCAGTAAAGCACTTAGATGGATATTTTCTAGTTTCAGGTCCTGAAAATGATTTAAACAGTATACATACGCAAGCTCATGGATCTATTAGAGGAGGTTCATTAAATGGATTATGGACTTTTTGGGATAATGAAGGAAACCTTTTGGAGACAAAAAGTTACAACTATGGTCTAATGTCTGGTCCATACTCCTCTTATCATTCGAATGGGCATAAACTGAGTAGTGGGGTAGTAATTGGAAATGATGAAAATGGCAATGCAATTATGCACGGGAGTTGGTCATTTTGGAATCAAGATGGATTACTAATTGAGAAAGTCGAATTTGCCAATGGAATTAGGAATGGCATTACAAAATATTTCTCTGATGATGGAAAACAAAGTGCTGAAATTTTATATCAAGAAGGAGTTCCTTGGAATGGTGAATGGGTGAAATGGTTTAAAAATGGTAGCCAGAAAGAATTAGGTTACTATGTTGATGGTAAAAAGAAAGGGCCATGGAGAGGATGGTATGAAAATGGTCAAAAAAAATATGTAATTCATTATCAAAATAGTTTAAGGCATGGAGTTTTTTCGGAGTGGGCAGAAGATGGTAGGTTGACTAAAGATATTAAATATAGTTACGATATTCCTGTTTCAGAATATTTGGTTATCTATCACGGGGATGGTTACACTGAAATGAACAGAAGAAATGGACAACTATCAGGTTCATGGATAAATTGGTATTCAAACGGAAATAAAAATGAAGAAGGGATTTATAAAGAAGGAGAAAAAGGAGGAGTATGGAATGGCTGGTATAGAAATGGAGAAAAAAAATATAGTTGTAAGTATTTAAAGGGTAAATTAGATGGATTATTTACAGAAATGGATATTAATGGGAACGTTATAAAGGAAATAATTTACATTAATGGCACGATTACATTAGAGTCGCACACCTTAAGAAATGATAAAAGCATAATTAAATTTCAAAAGAAAAATGGGGAATTACATGGAAAATGGATACAGACTTATGATAATGGTGACATAGGCGAAATTGGTAATTATTCCCGAAATAAAAAGGACGGTAAATGGGAGGGGTGGTTTAGAACAGGTAATAAAAAATATGATTGTATATATGATAATGGAAAGAGATCTGGATTGTATCAAGAGTGGGACTTAAAGGGAAATGTTATCAAAAATATAACCTACAGCTCTGGTGTAAGAATTCGTGAATATGAGGTTATTAAAGATGGTGAAAGCTTTATGGAAATTAATAAAAAGAAAGGCTTTTTACATGGAAAATGGATAAGATGGTACGCTCCAGGGTTGAAAGAGGAGGAAGGTGAGTACAGCGAAGGAGTAAAAATTGGTACCTGGTCTCGGTTCAATATAGATGGAAAAATTATGGAGGAATTGAATTATGATAACCAAGGTA